>DASTLS010000148.1:0-6193 GCA_035714725.1 Alphaproteobacteria bacterium
TTCCTTTTGTATCGACGATATCACCGCCCTGTACGGCATCAGGGCGTAGCTTGCTAACGACGCTCGCGTAATCGCCATCCGGCACGAAGCAGATGTCCTGGCTATCCGGCTTCGATGCGACCGGCAGGTTGAAACGCTCCGCCAGCGCGCGCGTTTCTTTCTTGCTCATGCCGCCGAGCGGGAAGCGCAGAAAATCGAGCTGCTCGCGCGTCGTGGTGAAAAGGAAATAGCTTTGGTCCTTGCTATCATCCGCGGCGCGGTGAAGTTCGGGGCCATCCGGGCCCATCACGCGGCGGACATAATGGCCGGTTGCGAGCGCATCGGCGCCGAGGTCTTTGGCCATCGCCAACATATCGCGAAATTTCACGCGCTGATTGCAGCGCACGCAGGGGATCGGCGTTTCGCCGCGCATATAGCTGTCGGCGAAATCATCCATCACGCTTTGCGAAAATTTGCTTTCGTAATCGAGGACGTAATGCGGGATGCCGATGCTCTCCGCGACGCGATGGGCGTCATAAATGTCTTGCCCAGCGCAGCACGCCCCCTTCCGGCCCACAGCCATGCCGTGATCATAGAGCTGGAGCGTGACGCCGACGACGTCATACCCCTGCTCTTTCAGAAGCGCGGCCGTGACGGAGCTGTCGACGCCGCCGGACATGGCGACGACGACGCGCGTCTTGGCTGGTTCTTTATCAAAGCCCATGCTGTTCATGCGGGCACAATAGGGCGCAGCCCGCCAGCTGTGCAAGCCTCGATTAGGGCCGTTTTACTTGCGTTTAAGCCGCCTGGCTCTTCAGCATCCAGATGATTTTATCGTGGGCGGCGAGGCGCTGGTTCATCAGATCTTCGCTGGCCGTATCTTCGATCTCGTTGGCGAAGAGACGGGCCTCGGAAATGCGCTCGCGGACCTGCTCATGGGTCTTGATGAGGTCCTTGATCATGGCCGTGGCTGAAGGCGGGTTGTCGCCGGCTTCCTTGACTGCCGTGTGGTTATGGAAAGCAGCGGCGCTGCCCGGGGCATAGAAATCGAGAGCGCGGATGCGTTCGGCAATCGTATCGACAGCTTGGAACAACTCATTGTACTGGCCTTCCAGCAGCAGGTGCAGCGAATGGAAATTCGGGCCCGTCACGTTCCAGTGATAGCCATGCGTCTTGATCGTCAGAAGATAGGTATCGCTGACAATCCAGTTAAGGTGCTTCGCCATTTGTGCGCTGGAATTTTTCGGTGCGGATTTCGCCATTGTTTGCTCCTGATAAGACTGATGCAGCGGGGATGATTTAGAATTAATCTAAATCAAAATGGGGACTTGGTAAAGCTGGTAGCAATCCCCATATAAGTTTAGGATAAGAAACAGAGCAAATGGGAAAGGAGCCGCGAATGACCGACAAAATCCGCAAATCAGACGCCGAATGGCAAAACCAACTGACACCCGAACAATTTCAGGTCTGCCGCATGCATGGCACCGAAGCGCCCTTCTCCGGCAAATATGCCAACACCAAGGACGCCGGCACCTATAACTGTGCCTGTTGCGGTCAGGAACTGTTCGACAGCGCCACGAAGTATGACAGTGGCAGCGGCTGGCCGAGCTATTACCAGCCGGTGGCAAAGGACAAGGTTACAGAAAAAACCGACAGCACCCACGGCATGGTCCGCACCGAAGTTTTGTGCAGCAAGTGTGATGCACATCTGGGTCACGTATTCCCGGATGGCCCGAACCCCACCGGCCTGCGCTATTGCATTAACTCCGTAGCGCTCGATCTCAAGAAGCGTTAACCAAACTCAGATTGGGGCCACATCTTTAGTAGGTAGTTTGTGTTTTGAGGTCCGTCGCGGCAAATTTTCGCGGCGGGCCTTAAAACTATTTGCGTTGGCCGCTTTCTCAAAAATATAGTTGTCCAAACAGTTCAATTCATACTGCAGGACACCATTATGTTTACCCCGATTGATACGTGGTTTTCGCTTCACCGCAAAGCGAGCCCAACCGCAGCCTCCGCCTCCCTCCGCAAGAAACTTTCCGATGCCGGCGCCGATATGATCGATCTCGGTCAGGGTCGCGAACAAGTCGAATGGCCTCTTGCCAAAGAAGCCCTGAGCCAAATGAACGGCTTCAACATCAATTCGGATTACAATTCGTCTCCGGCTGCGCTCAACGCCATCGCGGCAAACTGGATCCGCCGGATGCTTCATGTCGAAGCGACGCCGAATACAACATTTTCTATTCAGCAAACCGGCCGCAATGGCCTTGACGCTGCTTTTCACGTGATTGCCCAATCGCCGCCGACAACGCATTCGGAAATGCTGATGCCGGAAATGTATTGGCCGATGATCGATACGACTTTGAAGCGCGCAGGCTTGCGCCCACATTTCTACAAGATGGAGCCAGGGCAATATGCCAAAGACATCGAGATCCAGCTCGAATCTTACGGCGATCGCATTGCCGGAATTTATCTAAACTCGCCGCACAATCCTTCCGGCCAGATTATGACCTCGCAGGATATCGCCGACATTTTTGCTGTCGTGAATGAGTACAACAACGCGCACAACCTCAGATATCGTCACAATCACAAAGTCGGCATCGTGATGGACAATCCGTATGCTCACGTATGCCCGGAAAAAATGGAGGGTAATACGCGCTCACTGGATACCGGCCTTGAAGCCTTCACGCTCGATCAGATAACACCATGGATGATGCCGATCAGCATGTCGAAAAGCTTCGGCATGGCGAGCCCCGGATTCTCGCTCGTGGCAGCACATCCGGAATACACCGACGCGTTGACCGAGAATTTCATGGCGACCTCCTGCATTTCCTATTCGCCACAATTTTTTGAAGCCATGAAAACGCTGTTGGGCGAAGACAAGGCCGACAGCACGCTCGATCACTTCGCCGGTCTTCGTGAAAAATATCATGTTAATCGCGCCGCGCTCGAGACAGCGTTTGGCGACGCTGTTCTTGAAGGCGCGCCCGGCATGATCGGTGTCGTGAAAGTTGATTTACGCGATTACATCGGCAAGAGCGTTGCCAAACCCGACGGCTCCGAATTCACCATTCAGAACGGCCACGATCTCGTCGAGTATCTCGCCAACAAGGCTGGCGTCGCGACTGTCTGGCAAGAAACCGAACCCAGCAAACTACTGAAGGCGCATAGATGGGAAGGTTTGCGTCTTTCGGCTGCCGAAACGCCGGAACGTTATGCCGAAGGTATCCATCGCGTGCGCGAAGGCCTCGCGGCACTTAATCCGCAGCCGTCAGCGGAACCTCAGAGACAAATGCCGCCTGCGGAAGAGATACACGCCGCCGCGAATTAATTGCGACGCCGGCCTGAGTTAGGCAGAATATCGTCTTATCCGATTCCAATGAGGTCCCCGATGAATGCTGCGCGTCTTCCTGAATGGTGTTTGCGAATTGGCATCTGTTACCTCATCGCGGGCATGAGCTTCGGCGCCTATATGGGGGCTACCGATAATTTTGGTTACCGCGATGTGCACGCGCATCTGAATTTGCTGGGGTACGTCTCAACCTTCCTGATCGGGCTTTTTCTTAAAGCCTATCCATCAGCCCTCAAATCCAAGGCGACAGTGATTTCGGTATGGTGCGTAATTGCCGCTGTGGCGCTGATGCTTGTTCTCCTCACGATATTCCAGTGCGGCGTGGAGGCAGTGGCGCAACCACTCGGCATCGCATCATTCCTGACGCTACTTGCTTACGTTGCATTCGCGGGCTCAGTGTTCTGGGTGACGAAGAAGTAACCAAAGAATCGTTGACCAAATTTAGGCATCGATTAAACGTTGAGGTCCCTCCTCACGTTTCAGACGCCGTCTGACTTCCCCGACCCGACCTCGACATACTCCACCGCGAAACGCCTAGCTTTGAAGGTGTGACATGAAGAAAGCCCTCCTGGCCCTCGCTCTTATTGCGTTTGCCTTGCCTGCGCATGCGCAGACGAATTTATATTCAGGCTCAAACAGCGTAGCGATCGGCACAAATTCGCCGACAGTAGGTGCCGCACTCGATCTCGGCTCAAACACAAATTCGATGCTGCTACCGGTCGGAACAACGGGACAGAGACCAGGCACTGCGGCTAATGGTATGTTGCGGTACAACAGCACAACCCCTGCCGTTGAAGCCTATGTGAATAATGCTTGGACATCGCTTGCGACTAGCGGGGGCGGCGGGGGTAATTTCCAATCCATTCACGTTCAGTCCTTCACTTCCGGTGGAACATACACACCATCAAGTGGGATGCTTTATTCTATTGTTGAGATCGTTGGCGGCGGTGGCGGTGGTGGCAGCGATGAAGGCGGTGGTGGTGGATCAGGTGGCTATGCCAAAGCGCTTCTTACTGCTGTACAAATAGGCACATCTCAATCAATCACAATAGGCAGTGCGGGTTCTGCTGGCAGCAGTGGAAGCGGTGGAAGCGGCGGAACAACTTCTGTCGGCACACTTTTATCATGTGATGGCGGTGGCGGCGGTGGCATCGGCGGCGACAGCAGTGCGGTCCCTGGCGGTTCTGGTGGAAGCGCCTCTGTTACCACCGGAACAGCATTGTTGACTCTACCTGGTCAAAAAGGTGGCGGCGGTGGAAATAACTTCATGAGTGTGGGCGGCGGCGGCGGCGGCAATCCGCTTGGGTATGGTGGCGCAATGGTAGGAGACGGCAATTCTTACAACACCGATGGCGTCGATGCCACGGGTTATGGCGCTGGCGGTGGTGGCGCGGCAGGCGGCAGTACCGGTGGAAGCGGAACAGCCGGATACGTTCTTATTACTGAATTTTGCAATCAGTAGGCAGAGGATTGAACATGCAAAAACTCGCCCTCACAGCACTTCTAGTTCTCATCTCCTCAAATGCCCATGCCAACAACGGCGATTTCGCTGGCTCAGTTGCTATCGGCAGCAGTTATGCGGGTGTTGTTTCAGCACCGACGAATGGTTTAGCCGTTCAAGGTGTTGCGGCCATCGGCACTAGCGCGCCAACATCAGGCACAGCACTCGATCTCGGCAGCAATACGTCTTCGCTGCTTTTGCCAATCGGCACCACCGGCACACGCCCCGGCACGGCCACCAATGGCATGCTGCGTTACAACACGGATACCCCTGCCGTAGAGGCATACGTCAATAATGTGTGGGCAACTCTGGGAAGTGGCGGTGGAGGTGGTGGTTCTATTCTTGCTTCGCCCCCACAAGGACGTCTTACCCTCACATCGAACACCCCTGTTATGACCTCAGATGTCATAGGCGCCAATACGATATACTACACAGATTATGTCGGCGATTACGTTTACAACTATGTGAGCAGCGCTTGGACGGCAAATACGATTGGCGGGCAACTGACGTTAAACCTCGATGAAAATTCTGGCGACACCGGCTATCATCAATCAGGAAAGATATTTGACGTTTTTGCGACCTTGAACGGAGGCTCCTTAGTACTGTGCACCGGCCCCGCATGGTCGAGCGATACATCACGCGGCACAGGTACTGGAACCACACAAATTTCACTACAGAATGGAATTTGGGTTAACACCAACTCAATGACGTGCCGTTTTGGAAACTCAAGCGGCAATACGCTCACCGCAGCCGTTGGCGCAGCAACCTATCTCGGCAGTTTCCGGACAGTTTCGGCAACCGCGACTACACTTTCGGCTGCAGTTACGACGACAACACAGACATCGATCTCATTAACAGCGCCATTCCGCGATGCAGGAGTGATGGCCAATTACTATATAACGATTGGCAGCGAAGATATGCTGGTGACAAGTGGTTTTGGCACCACAACACTTACCGTAACACGCGGCCAACGTGGGACCACAGCAGCTACTCACACAAACGGATCCGCCGTCTCCATCACACCTGCGCAAATAGCGATGCAATTTAGCCCCACCCCTCAATTGTTGGGCACAGGAAATATGATGGGACTTTATAATGCCTACAATCGAGTTCCTTATACATCCATCGAAAGAGATTCAACGAATAGCTGGACGTATTCGACAGCCACATATCGCGCTATCAACAACAGCGCGATGAATAGCGTTCATTGGCTAGACGGATTACAACAAAGTTCGGCAACATTCACTGCAATGGCCCTAGGAACAGTTGGGCCCGCCACTGCATTTTACACAGTTAGCATCGGGCTTGATTCCACGATTGGCAATAATTTAACAAGCACATTTGTCGCATCCGCCACATCGACG
>DASTLS010000149.1:0-7552 GCA_035714725.1 Alphaproteobacteria bacterium
ATGATCAATTCCGCACGACGACCGGTTTCTGGATGATCCCGACCTCCGAAGTGCCGCTGACCAATATCGTGGCCGATGCGATTACTGAAGGCGAGAAGCTGCCTTTGCGATTTACCGCAAAAACGCCATGTTTCCGTGCCGAAGCTGGCGCGGCAGGTAAGGATACGCGCGGCATGTTGCGTCAGCATCAGTTTTACAAAGTCGAGTTGGTTAGCATCACAGCGCCCGACCAGTCGGATGCCGAGCATGAACGCATGACTGAATGCGCCGAGACCGTTTTGAAGCGGCTTGAGTTGCCGTTCCGCACGATGGTGCTTTGCACCGGCGATATGGGCTTTGGCTCGCGCAAAACATATGACATCGAAGTTTGGGTGCCGGGACAAAACACATACCGCGAGATTTCAAGCTGCTCCAACTGCGGCGATTTCCAGGGCCGTCGCATGAACGCGCGTTTCCGCATGGCGGGTAGCAAGAACAACGAATTCGTTCATACGTTGAATGGCTCGGGTGTTGCGCTCGGCCGTTGTCTCATCGCAATCATGGAAAATTACCAGCAGCCGGACGGTTCCATCGCTGTGCCGAAGGCGCTGCAGAAATATATGGGCGGTCTCGAACGCATTGAGGGAGCAAAGTAATGCGCATCTTGCGAAACATCGGATTACTGATTGCATCGGCTGCGTTGCTTTCAGCCTGCGCCATTGTTCACTCGAAGCCTGACCTGCCGCAGCGTGCCGATGTAACGCCGGGCTCGACCATTACGGTCAACGGCAATCAGAATGTTTATTCCGTCGCGCGCCAGAATAATGTCTCAATGCGCGATCTGATCGTGCTCAACAATCTGCAACCGCCATATACGCTCGCGCCGGGCCAGACGCTTACGTTGCCATCTGCGACGTCTGCTGGCGGAACGTATCTGTACGGCAATGGTAGTGCATCGACGGCCTCGCCAACGAATTACGGTGGCAATTTCCATAATGGTTATGCGCCGACACCGGCATCCTCGCCTTCGCCCGCGATTGAGACGCAGAGTTTGCCGCCGATTGAGACCAAGCCCATTCAGTCGCAACCGCTGCCAGCATCAAAATTTGATGCGCAGCCCGTGCCGGCACCAACTTCGACAAAGGGTACGCTCGGTACCTTACCCGCGAAGTCATCGCCGGTTGAAGCTCTTAATCAGCCGACAGCGCCAGCGAAGCCTGTGGCAACCACCGCAACACCTGCGAAAACAAATGTTGTGACGGAGCAGCCGCCAGCAGCTCCTGTCGCAACGCCAACATCTGTTCCTTCCACAACTATGCTCTGGCCGGTGCAGGGGCCTATCCTCTCGGCGTTCGGTCCGAAGGGGCAGGGGCTGAATAATGACGGCATCAATATCGGTGCTCCGAAGGGCGCACCGGTCGTCGCCGCGCAAAACGGCATCGTCGTTTATGCGGGCAATGAGATGAAGGGCTTTGGCAATCTCGTCCTCATCCGTCACAAAGATGGTTGGGTGACAGCGTATGCGCATCTTGATCGCACACTCGTCAGTAAGGACGGCGTGGTCGCGCAAGGCGATGAGATCGGCACCGTCGGCAAGACCGGCAATGTGCCTTCGCCGCAGTTGCATTTCGAGACGCGTTACGAAGGTAAACCGGTCGACCCCGCGACCATCATAAAAGCGCAGTAATTCCAGCGTAAGCGGCTGTTTTTACACTCTTTAACCTTATTCCTGTAAACTAATCGTCTTTTCTAAGACCCCTCTGCGGCCACCCCAAAAGGTATGTCCTATGAGTAATGCTTATATACTCGACCGCCTGCTTGCCATTATGTGGACGCGCTACAAAAAGCGCGTGCCCTATGCTGCGAAGTATCAGGAGATGGTCGAGCAGCGCGGCGGCACAGTTCAGAACGACCACATCGCGTTCCGTACCTTCAACACGAATGTCGGCGCGCAACCGGCGGGTGTCGCTGCGATTGTGCGCATTTTCGAGCCGCTCGGCTATCGCCGTAAAGATACGTATCTGTTCGAAGATAAAAAACTGACTGCATGGCACTGGGAGCATGAAAGCAACCCGGCGAACCCAAAACTCTTCATCAGCCAGCTGGAAGTCGATCAGCTTTCATTGGAAACAGCTGGCAAAATCAAAACAACGGTCGCAAACGGCGTCGATCTCATCCTGCCGCAGGATCTCGAGCTGCTGAAGGAAATTGCTGGCGGCAAAAGCCTCGATAGGCAAGTGGGTGAAATGCTCGCGGATAATCTCGCAAACTTTTTCGCGCGTCCCTGGAACCCGCCTTTGCGCGGCATTCCCGAATTGGTAGACAAAGAGTCTCAGTATGCAGCGTGGACTTTGCTGCACGGCAATTCCGTCAATCACTTCACCGCCTATATCAATGAGCAGCATGTGAAGGAATGGGCCGATATCGAAGCGACAACGGCAGCGCTGATCAAAGCGGGCGTGCCAATGAAGTCAGAATTTGAAGGTGAGCGTGGCACGAAACTGCGCCAGACCTCTACCAAAGCGGCAATGGAAGATGTTCAGGTAACGGAGCCCAGCGGTATTCGTGGCAAGGTCAATTGGAGCTACGCCTATTATGAGCTCGCGGAGCGCGGCAATGTGCCGGGTACCGACGGCAAGCCGACACGCTTTCATGGTTTCCTCGGCGCACAAGCCACCAACCTTTTCGAAATGACGAAACGCTCATGACAATCAAAAAACCACTTATTATCGGGCTTGGCGGCGTCGGCGGCTTGCTCGCATCCTTCCTGAAAGAAGCGGGGATGCAGGTCACGGCGATGGACCAGAAGAAGCCGAAGAAAATGCCTGCGGGTATCAAATTCGTCGCGGGTGACGTGACGAATGCGAAAGCTTTGCTCGCGCAACTCAAAAATCATGACGCCGTAATCTCCTGCTTGCCGTTTAACCTGACGATTGATGTCGCGAAAGCCGCGCACAAAGCGGGTGTATTCTATTTCGATCCGACAGAAGATGTGGCGACGACGACGGCTGTACGCAAACTCGCGAAGACCGCGAAAAAAGCCATGGTGCCGCAATGCGGTTTAGCGCCGGGCGTCATCGGCATTATCGGCTCACATCTTGCCGGACAGTTCGATAAAGGCACCTTGCGGCATTTGAAGCTTCGCGTCGGTGCTTTGCCGCGCAATCCAACCGGCCAGCTCGGTTATTCCGGTAACTGGTCGCTCGCGGGCCTCGTGCATGAATATATCGCCGATTGCGATGTGATCGCGAATGGCAAGCGGCAGAAAGTTTTACCGCTGCGTAATCATGAAATCCTTCGCATCGATGGCAGCGAGTATGAGGCTTTCACGACATCGGGTGGCCTCGGCACGATGACGGAAACCTATTCCGGAAAAATTCAGACGCTCGATTATAAGAGTATCCGCTATCGTGGCCATCTGGATGCGATGAAGTTGTTGCTCGAAGATCTTCGCTTCCGTGAAAATCCGGATGAGCTCGTTAAGCGTCTTGGCTATGCGCTGCCGCCTGATGATGAAGATCATGTGTTGATCCACGTCTCGGCGGAGGGCGCGATCAAAGGCCGCCTTCAGACTAAGACGCTCGTTGCAAAGCTCGATGCCATTACAGTTGCTGGCTCAATGCGCCCGGCGATTTTATGGACAACGGCGGCATCGATCGCGGCCGTTATTGAAATGGTTAGCAACGGTGCACTGAAACAAAAAGGCTTCGTGAAGCAAGAAGATATTTCGCTCCCTGAGTTTCTTAAAACTAAGCACGGCAAGCTGTACGCCAAGCAATGTCCCAAACTGAGTAGCCTCTAATGAAAATCAACGATCTGCTGCATGAACTCGGCGTCGACCTGAAAAGGCATCAGGGCAGGGATATTGCCGTCACCACGCCTATTGATGGCAGCAAGCTTGCGTCGCTGAAATTCGATAATATCAAATCGCTCGATGATAAAATCGCGAAATCGGTAAAAGCTTTTAAGGCATGGCGCGAAGTGCCGGCGCCAAAACGCGGCGAGCTTATCCGTCTGTTTGGTGAAGAATTGCGTGCGAATAAAGAAACGCTCGCGCAGCTTGTGACTATCGAATGCGGCAAGATCGCCGCCGAGGGTCTCGGCGAAGTGCAGGAGATGATCGATATCTGCGATTTCGCAGTCGGTCTTTCGCGCCAGCTTTACGGCCTGACCATCGCTTCCGAACGTCCGCGTCATGTAATGCAGGAAAACTGGTTGCCGCTTGGCCCCGTCGCCGTCATCAGCGCGTTTAATTTTCCGGTCGCGGTATGGGCGTGGAATTTTGCGCTGGCCGTTACCTGCGGTGATAGCGTTATCTGGAAGCCGTCGGAAAAAACGCCGCTCTGTGCGCTTGCGTGTCAGGCCTTATTTGAGAAATCACTGAAACGCTATGTGAAGCAGGGTGGCGAAGCGCCTGCACATCTCAGCCAGATTATTTTAGGTGACGGCAAGATCGGTGAGCGCCTCACGGATAATCCCGCTATTGCACTTGTTAGCGCAACCGGCAGTGGTCGCATGGGTAAGAAAGTCGGCCCGCGTGTGGCCGAACGTTTCGGTCGTACGCTACTTGAGCTTGGCGGCAACAACGCCATTATCGTCAGTGATAAAGCCGATTTGCGGCTTGCCCTCAGCTCGATTCTATTCGGCGCCGTCGGCACAGCCGGCCAGCGCTGCACTACAACTCGCCGCGTCATCGCGCATCATTCGATTTACAATAAGCTCTGCGCTCAGCTTGAGAAAAGCTACAGCATGATTGCTGACAAAATCGGCGATCCACGCGATAAAAATACGCTCGTCGGCCCGCTAATTGATGAAGTGGCATATCAGCATATGCAAAAGGCGCTAAAACAGGCGAAGGCGCAGGGCGGCAAAATCATTGGCGGCAAGCGAGTGAAGAAAGACAAACTCGCAGAGGCTTTTTATGTCGAGCCTGCGTTCGTGCGCATGAAGAAGCAGGGCGATATCGTTCGCCATGAAACCTTCGCGCCGATTTTATATGTGATGCCTTACACCACGCTCCAGCAAGCGCTCGAGATACATAACGATGTGCCGCAAGGTCTGTCGTCGGCGATCTTCACGACTGATATGCGCGAGGCCGAATATTTCCGTCAGAATAGCGATTGTGGCATAGCCAATATCAATATCGGCACCAGCGGGGCTGAAATCGGCGGCGCGTTCGGCGGCGAGAAAGAAACCGGTGGCGGACGCGAGAGTGGATCCGATGCCTGGAAAAATTATATGCGCCGCCAGACCAGCACGGCCTATTACGGCTCCGAGAAACCCGCGCTCGCGCAGGGAATAAAATTCGATGTCTGACGCCGGCAGTTTGCAGAAAATTCGCACGATGCTCGGCGATAACGGTTATATCGACGACCCCGTGCGCATGGAGCCTTACCTCACGTCTTGGCGTAATGGCTGGGTCGGCAAATCACCGCTCATTGCGTTCCCATCATCGACAGCACAGGTCGCAGAGCTGGTAACATTCTGTGCCAAAAATAAAATCGCCATGGTGCCGCAAGGCGGCAATACCGGGCTTGTGGGTGGTGGCGTGCCGTCGCAGAACGGTAAGGAAATCGTCATCAATTTATCGCGCATGAATAAAATTCATAGCATCGATAAGGTTGCGTCCACGGTGACGGTCGAGGCCGGTGTGATTTTACAGACACTACAAACCTATGCCGCCGATGCCGGCTTTCTGTTTCCTCTTAGCATCGCTGCCGAAGGCAGTGCTGAGATTGGCGGTTTGATCTCGACTAATGCTGGAGGCACCGCTGTGCTGCGCTACGGCAATATGCGCGATCTTATTGTCGGCATCGAAGCGGTGACGGCGGACGGCAAGATTTATTCAAGTCTTAAAAAACTCCCGAAAGATAATACCGGCTATGATCTTGGCCGTACATTTATCGGTGCCGAAGGCACGCTCGGTGTCGTCACAGGTGCTACGCTCAAACTGTTCCCGCCGTTGCGACAAAAAGTCACGTCTATTCTTGCGCTGAATAATCCGGCTATGGCGCTTGACCTTCTTGCTGAATTCCGCAGCAAGGCGGGCGAATATCTCACGGCGTTCGAACTCATGCCGCATGCCGCCATTAAGCTGGCAACCAAGCACATCTCCGGCGCGCGCTTTCCTGGCAAGGATGATGCGCCTTATTACATGCTGGTCGAATTCGGCTCGACCTCGCAAAGCTTTCCTCTGCGCGTTGTATTTGAAGATCTGGCCGGGCACGCGCTGAACAAAAATCAAATCCTTGATGCCGTGATCGCGGAGAATGAAGCTCAAGCCAAGCAATTCTGGCAGTTGCGCGAGAACATTTCAGAGTCCATGCGTAAGGAAGGGCAGGGAATTCATTTCGATATCTCGCTGCCGCTCGATCAAATTCCGGATTTCCTAAAAAATATGGAAGCGCAGATCAAGACGGTATCGCCCATCATCATGCCGGTGCCTTTCGGCCATATCGGTGACGGCAACATCCACTACAATATGTATTTCGCAGCGCCATCGCCGAATTTCCCTGTCCTAAAAAAGCGCGTGCAGGAAATCGTTTATGCCGATGTGAAACACCGCCACGGCAGCATTAGCGCCGAGCATGGCATCGGTGTTGATCGTAAAGCCGAGCTGCTCTCATACAAATCCGCCGACGAAATCGCGATGATGCGCAAGATCAAGCACGCGCTTGATCCCGACGGCTTGATGAATCCCGGAAAAATTTTCGATTAAGAGCTGTGCGTCAGCATCAGGAAGCGCGGGGTCGCACCTGGTAAGAGTTCAGGGCGTGTATGAAGACGCGGCGTGGCTGAATCTCCGCCTGCCATAAAGAACAAGCTGAACGGGGCCGCTTGCCATGCAAGCGCTGGATCGACTTGTGCCATAGTGGGGCGTGGCGATTGGATCATGCGGGTGTGAATAGAGTCATCGAGAAAAATGGTGGTAGAAATTTTGCCTTCTTGGGCATTTGCGAGTTCTTCGCTTGTTGCCGCCTGCCATAAGCCCCGCCAACCTGAATCTTTATGAATGAATGTTTCGTTTTCGAGCGAAATGCGCGCGCGGACATCAACATTGCCAACGCGCTCACGTTGCAGTTCGGTAACCGTTTTTAAGTTTTGTACGAAATCGGCTCGACCCGGAGCATCAGGCAGCGCAGATGTGGCAATTTCTTCGAACCATGGAAATTGATCTTTCCGGATGGTGAATATTTTATCCATCTTGGCAGTTTTGGTCTCTTGACGCGGATGAAGGCGTACGCTGGCTGCGAGCGCCGTCAGATCAAGTGCGTCGTAATAGGCTTGAGCGCCGACGGAAAGCTGAAATGGCGCGGAGAGCAAGTTATGCTGTCGAGCATCCAACGTCAGCGGGAGCTCAGATGCATGCGAGGCGACAAACGCGTTCGCGGGTTTATTGTGTTCGGACAAAGTCTGATAAAACATATGTTTCCCGACAAATACCGGCCCTAAAAATCGATAGGTCGATTATCCTGATTTTCGGGCCTGAAGGCTAAGAAAAAAGATTGGTTAATATGGTTTCTTGGAGTAGAAAACCCGAAACCAAACCATTTTTTCATGCGCCTTATTAACC
>DASTLS010000150.1:0-9330 GCA_035714725.1 Alphaproteobacteria bacterium
GAATCGCGGCATGCTTTCATAAAGATTCGCCTTTTTGCCGCCACGATTGGCCGATATTGCGTGAAGGTTGACAAAGTGCGTAACTCTTTGGCGAGTCTAACGTTCAGACCCTTTCTGCGGTGATGTATGTCCCGATTCCGATCTGTTACCCCCCGACGCAAAACAATGTTGGGCATCGCGGCTCTCACTGCGCTTCTCGTCTCCGCATGGTTTATGGGATCGTCCTATGCGCAATCGCATGGCGGCGGGCGCCACGGTAACCAAGGCCCGAATGGCCCCGTCCCCGTCGTAACTGCAGAAGCAACGAAGGGTAATATCGACATCACGCGCGATGGACTTGGTACCGTCACTCCACTCGCCAACATCGTTGTTCGTACGCAAATCAATGGCCAGCTGATGCAAATCGCCTTTAAAGAAGGTGAGATTGTCCAGAAAGGCCAGTTCCTCGCCGAAATCGACCCACGTCCTTATGAATTGTCGCTACAACAAGCCAAAGGCGCCCTCGCCCGCGATCAGGCTTTACTTAAAGACGCGCAGCTAAATCTCACGCGTTACAAGAAGTTAGTGGAAGAAGATTCCATCGCACGTCAACAATATGACACGCAACAATCGTTAGTCGATCAGTATGAAGGCAACGTTCAAACCGATCAGGCACAGATCGATACCGCCAAGCTAAACCTCGTTTATTGCCATATCACAGCGCCAATCAGCGGTCGCGTCGGCCTTCGCCAGGTTGATCAAGGTAATTATGTGCAAGTGGGCGATGCCAACGGCATCGTGGCGCTCACGCAATTGCAGCCGATCACCGCTATATTCACACTGCCGGAAGATGATCTACCTGCCATCATGAAACGCCTTGATGGCGGCGCGACACTCACCGTTACCGCCAGCGACCGCACACAGAGCAATAAACTCGCGGAAGGCAAACTGACATCCGTCGACAATCAGATCGATGTCACGACCGGCACCATCAAGCTGCGCGCGCAATTCGATAACCTCGACAACACACTCTTTCCTAATCAGTTCGTGAATATTCAACTGCTTGTCGATACGATGAAAGATGTCGTGACCGTACCGCAAGCAGCCATTCAGCGCGGCGCCCCGGGTACTTTCGTTTATCTGCTTGGCCCGAACAATAAAGTCAGCCTACGCAAGGTAACGCTCGGGCCGGCTCAGGGTGAAAACATCTCCATCACCGATGGCCTTGATGTCGGTGACAAAGTGGTTGTGGACGGCGCCGACAAATTACGTGACGGCTCCGAAGTCACGCCTCGGGACCCTTCCTCGAAATGAGCCCCTCACGCCCGTTTATTCTGCGGCCGGTGGCGACATCGCTGCTGATGGCGGCCATTCTTCTCGTCGGCATCGTCTCGTTTAAATTTCTGCCGCTGTCGGCGCTGCCTGAAGTCGATTACCCAACTATTCAGGTGCAGACCTTCTATCCCGGCGCCAGCCCGGAAGTGATGACCTCCGCGGTGACCGCACCGCTCGAGCGCCAGTTCGGCCAGATGCCGGGCCTCACCCAAATGTCATCCGTCAGCTCGGCTGGCGCTTCGGTCCTCACGCTGCAATTCGATCTTGCGCTCAATCTCGATATTGCCGAGCAGGAAGTTCAGGCTGCGATCAATGCCGCGGGTAACTTGCTGCCCGCCGACCTGCCCGCACCGCCGATTTACGCCAAGGTCAACCCCGCCGATGCGCCGGTGCTGACGCTCGCAATCACATCGAAGACTCTACCGCTTACGCAGGTTGAAGATCTGACCGATACGCGTATCGCGCAGAAGATTTCACAGTTACCGGGCGTCGGCCTGGTAACCATTTCCGGTGGCCAGCGCCCTGCCGTGCGCGTACAGGCGAATATTCAGGCCCTAGCAGCCTATGGCCTCAACATTGACGATTTGCGCACAACGATCAGCAACGCCAACGTCAATACGCCGAAGGGTAATTTCGATGGGCCGACACGCGCCTACACGATCAACGCCAACGATCAGCTCACGAGCGCCGACCAATACAACAATATTGTCGTCGCCTTCAAAAACGGCGCGCCAGTTCGACTGAAAGATGTCGCAACCATCGTCGATAGCTCCGAGAACACCAAGCTCGGCGCATGGATGAACACCACACCTGCCGTTATCCTCAATATTCAACGCCAGCCGGGTGCCAACGTCATCTCCGTCGTCGACAGCATTCAGAAACTGCTGCCGGATCTGAAAGCTGCCCTGCCCGCAGCACTTGATGTCGCCGTTCTCACCGACCGTACCACGACCATTCGCGCTTCTGTTCATGACGTCGAGATTGAGTTGATGCTCGCAGTCGCCCTCGTCGTCGCTGTTATCTTTGTTTTCCTGCGCAATGTGCCAGCAACGATTATCCCGAGCCTTTCAGTGCCGCTTTCCATCGTCGGCACATTCGCGATCATGTATCTCGCGGGGTTCAGCCTCAATAACCTCTCGCTCATGGCGCTCACAATTGCGACCGGCTTCGTGGTCGACGACGCCATCGTCATGATCGAGAACATCGCGCGTTATATCGAAAAAGGCGACAAGCCGCTGGAGGCCGCACTGAAAGGCTCAGGCGAAATCGGTTTCACCATCGTATCGCTGACCATTTCGCTGATCGCCGTGCTGATCCCATTACTCTTCATGGGCGATGTCGTAGGCCGCCTGTTCCGTGAATTCGCCATCACGCTTTCCGTCACGATTTTAATCTCGGCCGTTGTTTCGCTCACGCTTGTGCCGATGATGTGCGCCAAGCTTTTGAAGCAGGAACATGATCCCGAAGAAAAAGAGCACCACAAACAGAATTCATGGTTTCAGCGCACGATTGACTGGTACGGCCGCCGCCTCGATTGGGTGCTGGATCATCAATCACTGACGTTGCTGGTGGCACTTGGCACGCTGGTACTGACGGCCTTCCTTTATATTGTCATTCCGAAGGGCTTCTTTCCCATTCAGGATACAGGCCTTATTCAAGGCGTTTCGCAAGCGCCGCAGTCAATTTCTTTCAGCGCCATGGCTGACCGGCAGCAAGCGCTCGCCGCCGCCATTCTTAAAGATAAAGATGTCGATAGCCTGTCATCCTTCATCGGCGTCGATGGCACGAATGTTACCCTCAACAGCGGACGTTTCTCTATCAATCTCAAACCGCATGACGAGCGCAGCAAGAGCGCAAGCCAAATCATCCGCCGCCTCAACAAAGAGATTAAGGATGTCACCGGCATCCAGCTTTTCATGCAACCGGTGCAGGATTTGACGATCGACACCACCGTCAGCAGTACGCAATACCAGTTCATGCTGGAAGACGCCGATCCGAACGAGCTGGCGCAGTGGACTCCGAAGCTTGTGAGCACGCTGCAAAATATCCCGGACATGGAAGATGTCGCGAGCAATTTACAGCAACAAGGGCTGGAAGATTTTGTGACGATTGATCGCGATACTGCAGGCCGCCTCGGCATCACACTCGCCACTGTCGATAACGCGCTTTATGATTCCTTCGGCCAGCGCATTGTCTCGACCATTTTCACGCAGTCGAACCAATATCGCGTCATCCTGAATACGCCGCCGACAATGCAATCGCTGCAATCGATCTACTTGCCGTCATCGGGTGGTGGGCAAGTGCCCCTTTCAGCGATTTCCACAATCACTGAACAAGCCGCGCCATTGCAGGTCAACCATCTCGGCCAGTTCCCATCTGCAATGATTTCCTTCAACCTCGCATCCGGCGCGTCGCTCGGCAGTGCAGTCGATGCCATCGAGAAAGCCGAAAAGGATATCGGCATGCCGCAAGGCGTGATGACGAGCTTCCAGGGCGCCGCACTCGCCTTCCGCTCCTCACTCGGCAATACGTTGCTGCTTATCCTCGCCGCTATCGTGACGGTCTATATCGTCCTCGGTGTTCTTTATGAAAGCTACATTCATCCGATCACCATTTTATCGACATTGCCCTCCGCCGGTGTCGGCGCGCTGCTTGCACTCATCATTTCGGGACAAGATCTCGGCATTATCGGCATCATCGGCATTATTCTTCTGATAGGCATCGTGAAGAAAAACGCGATTATGATGATCGACTTCGCGCTCGAAGCTGAGCGCATCGAGAAGAAATCGCCGCGCGAAGCCATTCACCAAGCCGCCCTCCTCCGCTTCCGTCCGATTTTGATGACGACTATGGCGGCGTTGCTCGGCGCATTGCCCCTTATGCTCGGCACCGGCGTGGGCTCAGAACTGCGCCATCCGCTCGGCATCTCCATCGTCGGTGGCTTGATTGTCAGCCAGGTGTTAACGCTGTTTACGACGCCCGTGATTTATCTTGGTTTCGATAATCTTGCTCGCCGCTTCGGTTGGAGCGCATCGCATCTCGAAGTCGATCCCGAAGATTTGCATGACGACAACCGCCGCGAAGCACATGAAGGACCATATGTGCAACGTGGCGATCCGCGCGAGGAAAGCGACGAATGAGCCTTTCCTCGCCCTTTATCAACCGACCGGTCGCGACGAGTTTGCTTACTCTCGGCGTGGCGCTCGCAGGTATCGTGGCGTTCTTTCTGTTGCCGGTCTCACCGCTGCCGCAAGTCGATTTCCCGACCATCTCCGTTCAGGCCTCCCTTCCCGGCGCGAGCCCAGAGACAATGGCAACGAGTGTCGCAACGCCACTTGAGCGTCACCTTGGTCAAATCGCCGATGTGACGGAGATGACTTCGCAAAGCTCGGTTGGCAATGCGCGCATCACCCTGCAATTCGACCTCAACCGTGACATCGATGGCGCCGCGCGCGATGTTCAGGCAGGCATTAATGCCGCACGCGCCGATCTGCCCGCCGCGCTCAAAAGCAATCCAACATATCGCAAGGTTAATCCCGCAGATGCGCCGGTGATGATCTTGGCTCTCACATCGCCAACACTGACACCCGGCCAGATTTATGATGCAGGCTCAACCGTACTGGCTCAGAAAATTTCGCAAGTGCAGGGCGTGGGCCAGGTTACCATCGGCGGCAGCTCTCTCCCTGCTGTTCGCGCCGAACTTAATCCGCGCGCGCTTTTTAAATATGGCATCGGGCTTGAGGACGTGCGCGCTGCTATATCATCCGCTAATGCCAACAGCCCCAAAGGCGCTATTCAGGATGGCGAGCGGCAATACCAACTCTACACCAACGATCAGGCGCGACATGCGCTCGATTATGGCAATCTGATCGTCGCCTATCGTAACAATGCCGGCGTGCGCCTCTCCGATCTCGGCGATATTTCAGACTCCGTCGAAGACATACGCAATCAAGGCCTCTTTAATGGCCAGCCTTCTGTTGTCCTCATTATCACCAAACAACCGGGCGCAAACATCATTGAGACTGTCGATCGCATTAAAGCCATGATGCCGCAGTTGAAGGCCTCAATCCCTAGCGCTATCGACCTCACCATCGCTATGGATCGCACGCGCACCATTCGTGCCTCGTTAAGTGACGTTGAACGCACACTGACGATTTCCATTATTCTCGTCATTCTCGTTGTGTTTGTCTTTTTGCGAAATGGCCGCGCGACGCTCATCCCAACTGTTGCTGTTCCGGTTTCGCTGATCGGCACATTTGGCGCCATGTATATGCTTGGTTATAGCCTTGACAACCTGTCACTGATGTCGCTGACGATTGCTACCGGCTTTGTCGTTGATGACGCTATCGTCGTGCTAGAAAACATCACGCGCCATATCGAAGCCGGCATGAAGCCGATGCAGGCCGCGCGCCTCGGCGCGCGCGAGGTTGGCTTCACCGTTCTTTCCATGAGCCTGTCACTCATCGCTGTGTTCGCGCCGATTTTGCTGATGGGCGGCATCGTCGGGCGCCTATTCCGCGAATTCGCCGTGACACTTTCTGTCGCCATTTTGATTTCGCTTGTTGTATCGCTGACGACAACGCCGATGATGTGCTCGCGCCTCTTGAAACATTCGGTGCCGGAAGAGCGTAAGCACAAAAAACATGGCCTTTTGCAGTGGATTTATGGCGCCAGTGAACGCTTCTTCGCCCGCATGCAACGCATCTATGACCGTGTGCTGGTAAAGGCGCTGAAATACCCCTTCCTCGTCCTACTCATTCTCGTCGCGACCATCGGCCTGAACGTTTATCTGTTTATGATTGTGCCGAAAGGTTTCTTCCCGCAGCAGGATACCGGCCAGCTGACAGGCATGGTGCAAGCCGACCAGAGCATTTCATTCCAATTAATGAAGCAGAAAATGGTGTCCTTCGTTGATGTCGTGAAAACGGATCCGGCGGTGCAAGGCGTCGCGGCCTTTACCGGCGGCGGCACGACAAATTCCGGCTTCATGTTCGTGACGTTGAAAGATTTGGCTGAGCGCAAAATCTCAGCCGATGCCGTTATCAATCGCTTGCGCGGGAAACTCTCCAAAATCCCCGGCGCCAATCTATATCTGCAGGCCGCCCAAGATATCCGTGTTGGCGGTCGCGCGGGCAATGCGCAATACCAGTACACACTGCAAGCCGATAACCTCGATGAACTTCGCGAGTGGGCACCGAAGATCGCTGATGCACTTAAGAAAGTCTCCGTGTTGTCGGATGTGAATTCGGACCAGCAGGATGGCGGCCTCGAGACTGTTTTGAATATCGACCGCGATACGGCCTCGCGCCTCGGTCTTCAGGCCAGCCAGATCGACAACACGCTTTATGATGCGTTCGGCCAGCGTCAGGTCTCGGTGATTTATAACGCGCTCAACCAGTATCACGTCGTCATGGAAGTTGATCCGCAATTCTGGCAAAGCCCGGAAACACTGAAAGATATCTATGTCAGCACCTCAGGTGGCGCCGCGAGCGGCACGCAATCGACCAGCGCCACACTCACCGGCGAAGCGCATAACCTCGCGCTCAATAATATTACGGTTGTCGGTCACGGCAGCGGCTCGACAGGTGCCGCGATCAGTACAAATGTTGAAACCATGGTACCGCTGGCGGCTTTTAGCTCTTACGGCCCCGGCAAGACGCCGCTTTCCGTCAATCACCAGGGACATTTCGCCGCAACGACGATCACCTTTAACCTGCCGCCCGGCAAATCGCTCAGCGACGCGACTACCGCTATCGGTAAAACCATGCAGCAGCTTGGCGTGCCATCGACAATTCATGGTAGCTTCCAAGGTACGGCACAGGCTTATCAGGCATCGCTCGCGAACGAACCTATTCTTATTCTCGCTGCTCTGCTCGCAGTCTATATCGTGCTCGGCGTTTTGTACGAAAGCTATATTCACCCGATCACAATTTTATCGACACTGCCATCTGCCGGCGTTGGCGCCGTGATAGCACTGATGGTTTGCAAGATCGAGTTCAGCATCATGGCCCTGATCGGCGTTATCCTCCTCATCGGTATCGTGAAGAAGAACGCAATCATGATGATCGACTTCGCATTAGAGGCCGAGCGCAATCACGGCCTCGACAGCAAAGCCGCGATTTATCGCGCCTGCCTCCTGCGCTTCCGTCCCATTATGATGACGACGATGGCGGCGATTTTGGGCGCTTTGCCGCTCGCCATCGGCTTTGGCGAAGGCTCGGAACTGCGCCGCCCGCTTGGTATTTCCATCGTCGGCGGCTTGCTTGTCAGCCAGATGCTGACATTGTTCACGACACCGGTTATTTATCTTTATCTCGACCGCTTCCGCTTATGGTACGAACGCCGTTCGCAGGCACGGCATCCGCAAGAGGCTGAAATATGAAATTCCTGACTTCATCTTTGCTTCTTTCGGCAGTGCTGACGCTCGCAGCTTGCGAAGTCGGGCCTGATTACGTGAAGCCCTCCGCGCCGGTTTCGGCAAGTTTCAAAGAAGGTGCCGGCAACTGGCTGCCCGCCAAGCCGAGCGACGATATGAACCGCGGCATGTGGTGGATCATCTATAAAGATCCAGCGCTTGATCTGCTCGAACGCCAGGTTGAAGTTTCCAACCAGAATTTGAAAGCATCCGAAGCCGCCTATCGCCAGGCTGTTGCCGTTGCCGATCAAACCCAGGCACAATTGTTCCCGACCCTCGCGCTTGGCGCGGGATCGTCGACTGCCGGAAGCCTTTCTTCACATAATAAAACCATCACCACATATAATGTCGGGCTGAACGCCAGTTGGACACCCGATGTCTGGGGCCGCATTCGCCGCCAGTTGGAGAGTGACGAAGCCAACGCACAAGCCAGCGCCGCCGATCTAGCCTCTGCCAAGCTTTCTGCACAAGCAACCCTCGCTGCCGATTATTTCGAGCTACGTATTGAAGATGAGATGAAACGCATCCTCGATGCCGCCACGGAAGACGACCGCAAATCGCTCGAGATTGTTCAAAACCAGTATGAAGAAGGCGTCGCGGCTAAGGCCGATGTCCTCACTGCTTCCACACAGCTTGAAAGCGTCCGCGCGCAAGCAATCAATACAGGCGTGCAACGCGCACAGCTTGAGCACGCTATCGCCGTTCTGATCGGCAAGCCGCCGGGTGATTTCTCAATCGCACCATCCCAGAAGCCATTGGCGAATGATGTTCCTTTGGTGCCGACAGGCGTTCCTTCGGCGCTTCTTGAACGCCGCCCGGATATTGCATCGAACGAACGGCAAATGGCGGCAGCGAATGCCGAAATCGGTGTCGCGGTTTCCGCCTATTTCCCCGATATCACGCTCGCCGCATCTCTCGGCTATCAAAGCCCCGTTTTTGGCCGTCTCTTGAATTCCAGCAACAGCCTATGGTCTTTCGGGCCTTCGCTCTCGGAAACGATCTTCGATGCTGGTGCGCGTGATGCCGCCGTGGAAGAAGCTCGCGCGGCCTATGATCAAGCGGTCGCTAATTATCGCCAAACCGTGCTGACAGCCTTCCAGCAGGTGGAAGACAATCTCGCTTCGCTGAAAATTCTGGCGCAGGAAGCGCAAGTTGTGGACACGACGGTTGCATCCTCCAAACAGGCGGAAGTGCTGACGCTCAATCAATATAAAGCCGGCACTGTTCCCTACAGCAGCGTGTTGGTCGCGCAAAACACAACGCTCAGCAATCAGCAAAGCGCTTTGACTGTCTATGGTAATCGCCTTGTCGCGAGCGTGGGGCTTATTCAGGCCCTTGGCGGCGGCTGGGATGCCGGACAACTGCCTAAATAATCAGTATTTCTTGGCGGCTTTCTTGCTCGGCGCTTTGTAATCCAGCACCTGCCCCGCTCTCAGCTCGACCTTATCGCGCGGGCGCAACCGTGCTGCTTGGGTTGCTGTTACCAGCTTGTAATGCCGCGTGGCATCAAGCGCAGCACCAACGTCCCAGCATGGCTCCTTATTCGTAATCCAGTCTTTCGGCTTAAAGCGCCGGAGATCGAACGGCACGGAATAGGTCAT
>DASTLS010000151.1:0-10530 GCA_035714725.1 Alphaproteobacteria bacterium
TTCTTTCAGCCACGGCAAAATGCTAGATGCCATCAGCGCATCGCCATGCGCGCCGGTGCGCGCGACGAGAACATGCTTGGGCTGCTTCACCCATGGCGTACGCAGCTGCTTCACATCGCCGCGCTTCTGCCACACGGCATACACATGCCCATCGATCAGATCGCACTCATGCAATTGCCAGCCGCAAATATCTTCGAGCGCATGCGCGACATCATCCAAAGTCACGCGCGCTTCGTTTGCTTCAAGCGCCTCATGCCGGCAATCCGGCAGCCACACAATCAGATGCCCGCCGAGCGCGAGCGCATTCCACCAGTCACGCAAAACGCCGCGCCAGTTTTTGGCGCTCAGCAAAACCCGATCGGCAAAAATGAACTGCGAAAGCCCCTGCTTTGGGTCGATAGGTTCCGCGGCACGTGCCACCAGCCCGGCCCCTTGCATATAGCGGAGACCGAGATACCAGCCGGTTGGCTTCATTTGCTGATTTACCTATATTAATCAATTGATTAGGTTAATATCCGGGCACTCGAAAGTAATGAACTTCTTATTACTTTCGCCGCTTTGTGGTATATAAAGGCACCGAATTTCAACGCTGTTTATTTGTTAGGGAAACATATTATGTCGATCGCTCAAAAAACCGCTGCTGCTTCACTCGCCGCCCTCGCTCTCACGGCTGGCGTAGCGCAAGCTCAAACGACTTCAGACACGAACAGCAACGGCAACAGCTCCGGCCCCACTCCTGCCGAGCGCTCGATGTCCCTCTATCAGAATGAGGAAAATGCGAGAATAGGTGAAAGCGTTGCACCGACCCTCATTAGTGGTGAAGGCAACACAGGCGGCACAGTCAGTGGTGAAGGCAACACAGGCGGCACAGTCAACAGCTCAGGCAGCACCAGCGGTTCTTATGGCGATCCCGTCTCCACTGGCGGCACGACCGGCACGTACGGTTTCACCACCGTGAAGAAGAATTATACGATCACGACGGAAACCAACACTTTCGGCGGCGTTACAGAAACTATCGATTACACAAACGGCAGCCGAATTGTCGCCAGCAGCATGCCGGTCACCAGCAATCCCGGCAAGCCCACCATTGTTGCAAGCGACGATATTTATGGCGGCCCGAATTCAACATACTCGGCCAACATCACAACACTGCGCGTCGGCGGCTTTGACAAAGGCAATGGCGCCTTGACGGTCGCTTGCGGCGTCGGTCGCAAAGCAGCTGTGATCGTCGATGCTTATGACGTTCAGGCTTCGCGCTCCCAGGCAAAGACAGACAGCTTCCGTCGTCTCGCCGCGGCTGCGCTGCCGAAGCTTTGCGACGGCACCGAAGTTAACAGCACGGCGTTCAATGCGCTGGCCGAAAGACTTTATGGCCTGTCGAGCAAAACACGCGTCATGCTTGCAGACGGCTATAATAGCGCTCGCACGATCTCAAGCGGCAATCAGAACAGATCTTTGTTTGACACTGAAAACTGCGGCAAGGTCGATTCTGCCGGCGCATCGCCCTCAAACTGTGCAATCAACGGCGGCCAAACGAATGCTGTCGGCAGCGGCGCAACCAGCGGCTCAAGCATCAGCGAACCTGCTGCTAATACCAACGATGGTCCGGTATCAAATACCACCAGCCCTAACAGCACTGGCGGTACTGCTACGAATATCGCTCCTCAGGCTGCTGCAAACCTCTATAACGGCACAATGATGACGATCGAAACGGTTCAGGTCCTTGCTAATAAAGCATGGGAAAGTCTTAAGGCTCATCGCCCCCTCAAGTCGAACGAGACGGGTCCGGCCGCGGCTCGTGCTCCGGCACCGGGCGTTCCGTTCTAATAAGATAATTTGTTTAATCAAAACCCCTCTCCTTCCGGAGAGGGGTTTTTTCTTTTCAACCTTACGGGAAGGTCGGCGCGTTGCGCGGATAGCCGGCGATCACATTCGCCTGGCTGAGCGCGCCGGTCGTGGCGCCGGTCGTCGTCATGACAACAGATACAAAGCGCTGCGTGCCGATATAGCCAACCTGTTGGATGCTATTGGCAGTGGCTGTGCCGCTGACGGCCGAGAATGTGCCGTCGAGATCGGTCACAGCGCATGCGGTGTAAGTGGTGCCGTCGACCGACTGAATGGCGGATGGCGTATGCGTGCCATCCGTCCATGTGCCGAACGAGACCGTCAAAACGGCGGCGTCATAGCCGCGCAGGTCGACAGCCGTGCCTGTGCCTGTGCCGTTGGTGCGGGCCGCCGGCGACAGGCTTTGCGTCACCAGCTGATTACGTAAAAGATCGCGAATTGCCATAGAAGATACTCCTCTTAAGTTGAATTACGATGCCGAGAAGCTGAGCAGCTTGATGGCTTCGAAGTTGACGACGTCGCCGCCGGTGCGCTTGGTGCAGCGGAACTTGATGAAGGGCGCGCCGGTGTAGGGATCGCGCAGGATGCGAAGACCGATGCGATCCACGATCGTGTAACCTTCTTCGAAATTGCCGAAGGCAAGCGAGTAGCTGCCATTGGCCACCGCCGGCATATCTTCGCCGAGCACGACCGGGAAGCCAAGCAAGGTTGAAGGCTGGCCCTGCTGCAAACCGGGCTGCCAGATATAAGCCTGCGTGGTGTTTTCCTTGAACTTGCGGATCATGTCGGAGACCGCACGCGGCATGATCCAGTTCGCTTTCGGATGGTAACCGACGCGCAACTTATGCACGAGGTCGAACAGCACATCCGCCGGATTGGTGGATGCGAAAGCGCCGTTGGCGCCGGTCGGCACATATTGCAGCGTGCCCCATGAGCGCGAGTTGTCGTCGGTCGTGTTCGCGGAATAGCTTGTGAAGCCGCGTGGCTGGCCGATACCGTCGCCGACAACGAAAGCTGTATTTTCAGCGCGAGCGAATTTGGCCGCGATCTTGTTCGTCAGCCATTCTTCGACATTGATGAACGCGTCATCGAGCAATTTCTGCGTCGCTTTCGGCTGGGCATAAAGCTCATGCACAGGAATGCGCACGCGGCCGATGCCGCCGTCATTCGTGTCCGAAGGCACGCCGAGCTCGGAGATCCATGAGGCACTGATATCATTGGTGTCGCGCAGCATCTCAACCGCATCGGATGAGATCGTCATCACGGTCGCGATCTGGCGCATCGGCGTGGTGTCATATTGGCGCGTGATGATGCGATCGGCCATTTCCGGAGGCACAACAAAACCGCCTTCGGCCTGGTTGATAACTTCCAAAGCCTTGGTCTGCATATTGGCCAGATCGGCCTCGTTGCCCTTGGCGATGTAGTTCAAAAACGCCTGCTTATAGGCGCTGTTGCCTTCGCCCTGCTGCTGGAACGCGGCCTTCGACGGGCGGCGCATGGCGGTTTTCACATTCGTGATATCGTCCTGCAGATTGTTGATCGCATTATCCATGCGGCTCAGTTTGTCATCGAACAGAATGTCGGCCGAGCCCTTGCGCTCGATCTCGATCAGGCGCTGGTCGTTGACGCTTTTGTATTCTTCAAATGCGCGCGCCAGCGTTTCCGTGGCCGAGCGCACTTCGCTCATCTCAATCATGATGTACTCCTAGTTGATGTTGATTATTTCCTGCGTGTCAGGACTTTCGCCGCCCGATTGAGCCGTGCCGCGGCATCCCGCAGCTCACGACGCTTCGAGGCTTCGGATGGCGATTTCACCTCGCTTACCCGCGCAGCTTCGTTGGCCGGAAATGTCACGAGCGAAACCTCGAACAGATCCACCTCCGTCAAAACGCGGGCTTTCTTCTTGGCATCGATCCGGCTCGAGACGACGCGGTAACCTATGGAAAGGCCGGTGAGCGCCCCCATCTTGAGAAGCTCGTAAGCCTCCATGCCTTTCTGCGTGCGAAGGGCAAGGCGCCCTTCGACCAGCAAGCCGTTCTGATCTTCGCGCACGGCAGTCCAAATGCCGATCGGCTGCGTCGGGTCGTGCATCCACAGCATCGCGGGCGTGCGATTTTGCATCCGCCACTGCTGCAAACTTTTTTGGAATGCGCCCGGCGCCACGATTTCATTCTGCTGATCCAGCTCGCCGAAAACGCTGGCATAGCCGGTGAAAACGCCGTCGCCGGCAAGCGCCTTCACCTGCATCTTGCAGGCAATATGCTTGATGTTCATAAGGTCTCCGTTAACCATAATGGGAACTTTTTAATTGCCGAAACCCGTGCTACGCAGAATGCGTTTCAGGAAATGTATTTCGGGTTTTGATATTCATGTCTGAAGAGAAACCATTTCATCCCGCGAGCGAGGCTTTGCGCCGTGTCTCCGACGGGCTCATGCTTAAAAGCGGGGGCACCTGGTTCTTCGGCGGCAATGCGTGCCTGAACGGCGAAACTCATCCAGCTATCTCGGCGGTCTATGCCGGCGTTTTCGCCGCACAACGCGCAGCAAGCCTCACTTGGGGCAACAAAGTCTCAAATCCGGTTGCAAAATTCGTGCTCGGCCCGCAAGGACCGCTTTTTCTCAACGGCGTCGTGACGGCGGGCACAGCCGCTGTCACCGGCGTTTACGGCGCGCCCGAACTTGCCAAAGCCTGCCTCGATTTCTGCGGCGCGAACGGCGCGCAGTCGATGATTTGGGGCGGCGTGATCAAATTCGCAAACACCGCGCGCGGGCAATTACTCCGTAACGCGTCGCTCGCCGGTTGCGAGATCGCAATTCTCGATGGCTTGCGTCATGTCGCCGAAAATGCCGGCTTCTCTCACACAACATCGGCCGACCTTATTGTCCCCGGCGTTGGCGCTGCACTTGTCCGCGCGTTTAAACCAAGATGGATGCCCGCCGATCTGGCTTACGCCGATATGATGGCGCTTGCCGTTGCGACCGGCGCTGAAGCCGCGACGCACGGCCATCCGCTGAATGCGATTTCACGCGCGCTCGCGTTTGTCGCTTTCTCGCGCCTCGCCGTTGCGCGCGTGCAAAACGACAACAAAATCCGTGAGATTCAAAAGACATCGCTCTTCGAGATCGAAACGCACATTCCGCGCGCAGCCAAAGCTATCGCGAAACATTTCGCGCCGGCGACTCCATAAAATTTTCCAATTAGCCGAGCGAGTTCGTGGCTGGCTTCGGCACGACGAGCTTCATTACGCTGATAGAGACTTTTTCTACGCTCGCCGTAGCTTTGTGAACGGCAAGAGCGGTCGCATCTCTATTGCACGCCGCGACACCGGCTGTTGCAATGACAGCGGCAACGGCGATGCCGGGCAGATAAGCCAGCGTCGTATTCTTGAAAGCCTTGCGGGCCGGGCCGCGACGCGCCAGGCGCGAAACTTTCCGCCACGCGTTGCTCACATCGTGCAGTAATTCGTTACGAGCCTTGCGGCGCGCATGGCTGCGATGGCTCGGCGCCGATTTTGCTTTTAATTGTGATGGGCCGGGCGTTAGGCCCGAACGGTAATTTATGCTCATGACGGCACGGCTCTTTCTTTGACTTCAAGGGAAGCCGGGACCTTAGCACAAATTTCGAAAAATGCATGAGCCTTATTTCGCAGTGCGAAAATCGGCATGTTTTAGTTGTTGCCCGGCAAGCAATGTTCGATCGCCCAAGCACAATTTTCATCCGGCGCGATCAGACTGCCGCGATCGCCGATATATTGAAGCCCCGTGACGATGCCGTTATGCATCACGACATTCACTGTGCAATGCGTATCGCTGCGCTTGGCCGATGAGGGATATGACCATACGTCGGTATCACCTTCATCTTCATGCGCCTTTTTCTTCGCCGGCCCCATGCAGACAAGGACTTGTTCTTTCGTCATGCCGCGCATCTTGCGCTTGGCATCGGCAGCATCCTCCGAGCGCTGAAAAACGCACGCGGATAGAGCGATCAAAATTAAACAGCAAACCAGATAACGAAACACGGGGGAACACCGAAGAGGTATCAAAGGAGGGAGCGCTATTGTGCACGCACCCCTAAAGAAAGCCAACTATATATTCACGCCCACATTCTTCAGCTGTTCCCGCGGATCCCAATTGGGTGGCGACTTAATACCACTACTAAACCAAGGCATGCCGTTGGCAATCCATTTCTCACGCCATTGTGCATGGGTGATATGCATAGCGTCATCGGAATGGCCAAATTGAAAGCCGCAAGACGCGCACATTTCAAATGAACGGCTACCACCGCCATCAGTCCCCTGATACGGCAAGCCCCCCCTACCCGTATAAGGAGGGCTTTCAAGTCCTGGATAGCCACACACCGGGCACATATTGCTCATAGAAATTTCCTCACTTGTGATGATATCAGAATTCTGAGCCTCAAACTAGATTGCTATTCGTTTGGCTCTTCCCAAGGATTTCGTCCGGGAACTAGAGGATGAAGAATATCTAGCCCACCACCTCCGCCGCCACCTCCTGCATCATCGCCACTAATATCCTCAGGCAAAGGATTGATCATGCGACCGCCATTGGCGAGATCTTCGTCAATTTGATCCTGAAAATAATCTAGACCTTCCGGCGGTTTATAAAAAGTTGCCGTGGTGCCGTCTGGATTGTAAACGCCGAAAGTATTTGTTTCAGGTTCGTAGGCACGAATTCTTCCATTGTTGCCTTGCACAGCGGGTATTCCGTCATCTTCAATGCGCTGATAAAATTCATTCGCTTGCCGCGTATAATCTTCATGCGTATCCGCATCAAAATCGTCGCCATGTCGCTCAAAATGGTCATTAAGCGTATCGGGATTACCCCACGTATCGAGCGGTGAGCCTATTGCGCCGCCCAAATCATCGCCAAGTGGATCGAGCGGCGAGTCCGACAAACTAATGTCGCCTTCGTCGCCTAAATCGTTGCCACCATTCCCCCAACCGTCGTCATCGCCACCATCATCTCCCAATTCATCGTCCTTGCGGGTCGTGCGCGGCATGCGGCGACCTTTGATCCTGTCTCCGCCAAAGATCGCCCCATACCCGACCGCTTCGCGTTTTTCGTTCACCGTGAGGAAGTTGGCGTTCTGGATTTTGCTCCATTGCATGTCACGGCGAGGCGCGAGGGCGCTGATGCCATCGGGATCGAAATCGAGTTCAAGATGATCGTCGAACATCGGCGTCAGCCAGTGATCGACGCCGGCAATCACGCGCGTGACGAGCGGCAGGATCGTCTCTTCATAAAAGCCGAGCCGCGCCTGCTCCATATTCGAATAAGTTTGCGCATCGGGCACGCCGACCATCTGCGCGGGCACACCGAACGCGAGCGCGATATCGCGCGCCGCAGCATTCCGGCCCGAAAGCCAATCCATATCTTTCGGCGAAAGGCTCATCTCTCGCCAATCAAGGCCGCCTTCGAGAATTAAAGGCCGCCCGGCGTTACGATCACCTTGATAAAGCTGCCCCAACTCTTCGCGGAGGCGCTGCACCTGATCATCGGACAAAGTCGAAGGCCCATCTTTCGGCGCGAACACGAGCGCACCGGAAGGCCGCGCGCCCTGATTGAGCAACGCCTGGTTCCATGAACCCGCAGCATTGTGCTGATCGATTGACACGGCCGCAGCTTCCATCGGCGGCATACCATACCAATCGTCGAGCGGATGAAAGCGCTTGAGATGCAAAATGTTGGATGCGCCGGTGACAGGATCGGCAGACCAGCTCGTCACCTGCCCGTTCACAGTGTACTGATAGCCCTGCGGCAAGCCCGTCGGCCCCGGCACAACCTTCATGCGGTCCGGGCGCAGCACATATAACTCGACCGGCGCACGATGATCGGCAGGACGCACCGCTTCGATATAGGCGTTACCAGCGATCTCGAGATGCGCGTAAATATTTTCGAGAAAACTCACGCCGTCTTGCAGCGGATTTGGATGATTGAGAAGCTGCAACAACGGATGCTGATCGAGCTCGTCGCCCTGATCGTCATAAAGCAGCCAAGGCACCGAGGCGGCTGACGTCGCGATCATCATCACACAGCGATAGGCGATGACGTTTTTGCGAAACCCTTCTTCGGCGAGATTGTGATAACGCCGCGGCGTCCATTTCGGCTGACCGACGCTTGACCATGCAATCATCGGCCCTGCGACGGAGGTTTTAATTGCCGCCGGCGCGCGCATCATGCCGGTGAGAAAAGTTTTTAGTCCCATAGCTGCCCCTGCTTTGTTCAAAGAACTCTGATCTTCGGTTCGCCACGGCGCATTTCCGAAAGCTCCGTCAGCGCCCAGACAAGCGCATCGACACGGTCGGGCGAGCCCTGGTCGGCATTGCCGGTAAAGCGGCACATTTGATCTTCGAGTGCTGCGAGCGAGCCCACATGGCGCACGCGGCCCTGCTCATAAAGGGCGGCAACCGGCATCGCGCGTTCAGCCTTGCCGCGGAGCGCGCGCACAGGCTTGAACAACACAGCGGGCGCAATCTGGCGCAAAATGCGCTCAACAAGTTCGCCGCCGGCATTCACTTCAGCGACGATCATTTGCGCGCGCATATCCTGATAAAGCATCACGGCGCGCTCAGCCCAACTCTCTGGCCTGTACTTCCCTGACCAGTCGGCGAGCACATAGAGGATGCCATCGGTGCCGCGGCCAGCCGCCACAATGCCGGTTTCATCGCTATTACTATTACTCGAGAGCGCCGGGTCGATCGCAACAACAACACGCTTTAGTTCGGGAACTGTCTGCACACGTAGAGCATCGATCTGCTCGCGCTTCCACATTGCACCCTCTGTATCATCCAGCAGCTCGGCGTCCAACTCCTGTCGACCCAACCGGGTCCCTGCATAGCGTTCCGTCAGTTGCTCGAGCGCGCGCGGCGAAAGATGCTTGGCATTCTCGACTGTCCTGCCATGGGTCAGGCGCACATCCTGGTCTTTGCGTTTGAAAAGATCGCGTATCAAAGGCGTATTCCTCGGAGTTGTGGTGATGATCGCGCGCGGGTCGTCGCCAAGGCGCAATCCAAAAAGCATTTGATCGAAGGCATCGCGGCTGCGCCACGCGCCCATCTCATCGCACCAGACGCGGTGATGCTGCGGACCGCGCAACCGTTCCGGCTGATCGGCCGAGAATAATTTGATGCGACTGCCATTGAACAAAAGCATCTCGCCCATGCTTCGGTTCCATTTTAAAACGCACGCTGGCGGCAACGCGCGGAGCAAACCGCTTTCGCCTTCAACGCATACGTCTCGTGCGTCGGAATAAGTGGCGGCCACAACCCCACATCTCACACCGGGATTCCAGAGTGCGTAGTGCGCAATGTCTTCAGCGCCGCTTCGTGTCTTACCGAAACCTCGGCCGGCCATCAGCAACCAGATGCGCCAGTCACCCTTCGGCGTTAGCTGCTTCGCCCTCGCATGTTTCAACCACCGGAGCCGGTAGAGCAGCGCCGCTAAGTTTGCAGTCGGCAAGTTCCGCCATGAGGACGATGGCTTCGGCGATGGCGGCGTCGCGTTCTTCTTTTTCACGCGCGCGCGCTTCGTCACTTTCCGAGTTCGCGAATTTTTCAAAGACGGTCCGGGCGGCAGAGACGCGCGCGCTGTCGCTGGCGTCGCCGTCATGCATCATGGCGCGCAGACTTTCGAGCGCCTCGGCGGCGATGCGTTCAGAATCAGATGTGGATTTCATGGGAGTGTTTCGGGCGCAGTTCCGCCCTTCTGATTGTCAAATTACCGGGTTTGAAGCCCGAAGTCAAGTACTATTTTCCTAATTTGATAAAATAGTCTCTTAAACGTACGCATACGGGATTAGGATGGCACCCTTATTAACTTTTCCTTATAAATCTTAATGCAATGTCTGTCGGGTGTGGATCAGGATGATCTGCATTTTCCAAATTCCTAGGACAGGTATCACCAACACGAGCGAGCCGGAAGGTTCGTAGCGAAGGCGACACCATGGTTGACTCGATTAACAACTCCTCCTCGAACTCGCTGTTGCGAGCGCAGCATCTTGCGCAAGTCAACAACGTCTCGAACGTCAATAAGACGCAGACCGTCATCAATCAGACGCGCAGCGCAGCTGTCGTGCCGGTCAAAAACACCAACGCGGTTTCTCAAAGCACGAAAGTCGCCGTCAGCGCCGATCAGGTTCTGCCACGCGGCAGCATCGTTGATCGTCTGGTTTAAGCGCTGTCGTTTAACTAGCGCGCCTCTTTCGGTAAGCCATACCAATCGATAAGCCTATCGAGGCCGATCTGCAGCAGGTGCACATCGCCCGGCATCGGCAAGAGATCGTGACACACGGTTGAAATCACAACATCGCTGATACGATTACCCAACTCCTGTGCGGCGTTGCGCCAGCGCTGGTAAGCCGCTTCTTCAAAATCGCCGCGCTCGCGCTTGCTGCGTGAAAAATCGCGGTTATCCGCTCCGTTCGGGTTGTAGCTGCTGGTAACGCACGCCTCGAGCCCTGCCCGCTGAAAATCGAGCTTAAACTTGAACGCGGCCGTGCTTTGCTCCGCGCTCAACATGCGGCGCATCACCATGAAATCGACGATATGCTCTTCGGTCGCGCGAGCCGCCAGAACGCCGGCGCTTTCCGTCAGTTCCAGCGCGCGGCCGGAATGCTGCCAGCGCTCGGGCGGGCCGTAATCCGCGCCATTCTGTGCGCGGCGAAAG
>DASTLS010000152.1:0-1846 GCA_035714725.1 Alphaproteobacteria bacterium
AATGAGTGATGCGAGGCGCTTTGCCGCGACCATGCGGCCGATGGGTGCGTCTGGTGCAAGCACCTGATCTTGCCCCACGACATCCGCAAGCTTCTGCGGGCGTAACCGGTCCGCCAACGGCCGGGTGACCGTTTCGGAGAAAAGTGATGGCGCAGCCGCTTGTTTCATATGTGAAACATAGGCATTCCACGGCCTTTATTCAAGAAAGGGCTACGCCCGAGAATGGACAGTTATGGGCCACAATGTTATCAAAAGAATCTCTCATTCCGGGGATTTCATGCCTCTCGATAATCATCCGACCAAAAGCCTCCACGAAGCTATGTTCCGCCAGGCGCTGCTTATTCGCCTGACCGAGGAAAAGATTGTCGAGCTGTATCCCAGCGACGCCATTCAAAGCCCTGTGCATCTGTCCATCGGGCAGGAAGTTGTCGCGGTTGCGGCATGCGCCGCGCTCGAGCCGCAAGACCGGGTCTTCTCATCCTACCGCAGCCACGCCTATTACATCGCTAAAGGCGGCAATCTGAAAAATATGTTCGCTGAACTTTGCGGCAAGCTGAACGGTGATGCCAAGGGCAAAGCTGGCTCCATGCATCTCACGGCACCGGAAGTGAACTTTATGGGTTCATCTGCCGTTGTCGCCAGCACTATTCCGCACGCCGTCGGCACCGCCTACGCAAGCAAGCTTTTGAAAGAGAACCGTGTCGAGCTCACTGTGTTCGGCGACGGCGCGACGGAAGAAGGCGTTTATCACGAATGCCTCAATCTCGCGGTACTCCATAAACTGCCGGTCGTGTTCCTCTGCGAGAATAATGGTTACGCCGTCCACTCACGAATTGAAGCGCGCCAAAGCTATGTGATCGCTGAGCATGCCAAGGCTTATGGCATTCCCACTACCCACGTCGCGAACGGTATGGATTTCGACGCCGTTTATAATGCCGTGAATGATGCCGTCAGCGCTGCACGCAATGGCAAGGGCCCGCAGATGCTGGTTGTCGATACCTACCGCTATAAAGAGCATGTGGGACCCGGTGATGATTTCAACGCTGGCTATCGTGCACAAAAAGAAATGCAGGTCTGGGCAAACCGCGATCCATTGATCAAAGAGAAGGCACTGGTCGAGCGCTTCACGCCTGAGTTGAAGAAAGAACTCGATGAAGCTGTGCGGCATGCACTCGCTGGCCCCCTGCCCGGCCGCGATGAATTACTGACCGATGTGGATGTGCCGAACCCGAAGGACACGTTCATTCCGGCCAAATCGCTCGGCACGTTACCCGACAGTCCGATGAAATATTCCAAAGCGCTCGCAAGAGCTATGGACCAGATGTTGGCAAACAACGATAACGCCATCATTCTCGGCCAAGGTGCTGACGATCATAAAGGCATTTTCGGTACGACGCTCGGCCTGCCGCAGAAATTCGGCTCCGCCCGCGTATTCGATACACCACTCGCCGAAGAAGGCGTGACCGGCTTTGCCGTCGGTATGTCGCTCGGTGGCCTGTATCCGATCATGACGCATATCCGCGCCGACTTCTCATTGCTGGCCTGTAACCAGATCATCAATCTCGCAGCTAAATATCGTTATATGTTCGGCGGGCGGTTTGAAGTGCCGATGCTTATCCGCTGCGTCATCGGGCGCAGCTGGGGCCAAGGTGCGCAACATTCGCAAAGTCTGCAGTCGCTCTTCGCGCACATCCCAGGTCTCACGGTCGTGATGCCGTCGGAGCCGCAATCAATCCTTGAGACCTATTTGTATCTCGCCGAGAAATATCGCGGCCCGGTTATCAGCTTCGAGCACCGGTTGATGTATGATCTCGAGTTCAAGGTCGATCATGACGAGCTGAAAAAG
>DASTLS010000153.1:0-1589 GCA_035714725.1 Alphaproteobacteria bacterium
GCCGATCAATCCGCCACTGCGTAGGCGCATATCGAGATAGCCGACGATCTTGCGTTTATTGAGCGCACGCGACCATTCTTCGAGTGCGTCCAGTTTACCGGCCAGATAGCAGCCACCGGCCAAGGCGCCGACCGAACAGCCCGCGACGACATCAAACTCGAAGCCCAGCTTTTTGAGGGCACGGATAACGCCGATATGGGCCCAGCCGCGTGCCATGCCGCTGCTCAGGGCAAGGCCGATTTTGCGCTTTCCGGTCTGCTGGGGCGTGCGTTCGTCGGGCATTTAGGGTCCTATTTCGGGCTGATATAAAGCTTCAAAAAACCTTGCGAACCACTATGATACGGAAAGAATCTTAGCTTTCTTTTAACCTGGTTACGAGCGTGAAAACCCAAGCGGTACATAGCGGAAATCTAGCTTTGCTGCAGCGCGGCAAGCCTAAAAGCTCCTGGGAGCTCTTGAACCGGCTATTCCGTAGCTACCTGCGCGACCATATCTCCGGCTTCGTCACGGCCATGTTTTTCATGGTGCTGACGGCTGCGATGACGGGTGCTGCCGCTCAGATTATCCAGCCGATCACAGATCAGCTCGGCAAGCCGCATGTGCAAGGTTACATGATCGGCCTCGGCGGCATGGTGATGGTGATTTTCCTGCTGCGCGGCATCGGCACCTATTTTCATACCGTCATCATGAACCGCATCGGCCAGCGCATCGTCACAGACGTGCAGCAGGAGATGTATCGTCATCTGCTCGGCGTCGATCTCGCATTCTTTCATGCGAATGCCTCGGGCCAGCTGATCTCGCGCCTCACGAATGATGTCGCTGTCATGCGTCAGGCGGTGAATGAATGTCTCACCAGCAGTTTCAAAGGTGGCTTCACGCTTGTGTTCCTGATCGGCGTGATGTTTTACCAAAATTGGCATCTTGCGCTCGGTGCTTTCATCATCTTCCCGACCTCGGCATGGTTTGTGATGCGCATCGGCAAGCGCATGAGAAAGATTTCGACCAACACGCAGCAGGAGACAGGCAATTACGCTTCGCTGCTCAATCAGACTTTCCAGGGCATGCGCCATATCAAGGCCTATGGCATGGAAAGCCTGGAAAGCTCGCGCGTTCATAACGTGACGGAAGCCATCTACCGGTTGGCGCTCAAAGGCTATCACGCGAGTGCCACGGCCAATCCCATGGCGGAACTACTGAGTGGTGCTGCTATCGCCTCGGTCTTTATCTATTGCGACTGGCAAGTGGCACATGGATTTCTTACAACCGGAAACGTTTATGCTTTCATCATGGCTTTCGTTCTTGCCTATGATCCGATGAAGCGCACCGCCAAGGTCAATGCGCAGTTTCAGGCTGGCCTCGCCGCGGCGGAGCGTGTTTTCACCGTCCTCGATGTGCAGCCGACCATTGTGAACAAAGCGGATGCTAAAGAGCTCGAGACGACCGACTATGCTGTCGGCATCGAAAATGTCGTGTTCAATTATGTCGATGGCACGCAGGCGCTTGATCACCTCACGATCAAAGTGCCGCATGGCAAGACAGTTGCGATTGTTGGCCCCTCAGGCGCCGGCAAATCGACGATTATCAATCTC
>DASTLS010000154.1:0-2151 GCA_035714725.1 Alphaproteobacteria bacterium
CCGTAACCTTCGTGTTCCAGCCAAGCGAGATGCGCAGCGTCGAACTGGCGACGGAATCTTGAAATCCCATCGCGCGTGCGACATGCGACGATTTGACCTTGCCGCTCGAGCATGCAGCGCCGGAGCTAACCGCAACACCGGCGAGGTCCATGGCCATGACTTGCGTTTCACTGCTGACGCCGCGCATAGCGACATTTAATGTGTTGGCAACGCGCGGCGCATGATCGCCCAGAACAACGGCATCACGGCCCGCAAGATCTTGTAACTGTTTCTGCATTTCGTCGCGCCACATACCAAGGCGCGGGCCATCGCGCAGATCGTCAGCAGCCAATTGCGCAGCCATGCCGAAACCGACGATACCGGCGACATTTTCTGTACCCGCGCGGCGGTTCATTTCCTGACTACCCCCCTTGAGCAGAGGCTTCGCGATAACTTTCTCGCCGAGGATGAGAGTGCCGATACCTTGCGGGCCACCAAGCTTGTGTGCGGCGAGCGTCAGCATATCGACGCCGAGGCCAGCCATATCGATTGGCAGACGGCCTGCTGCTTGAACAGCATCGGTGTGCACCATATGTCCACATGCTTTCGCAATGCGCGCGATCTCAGCAACCGGCTGGATGACACCGGTCTCGTTATTCACCAGCATGATCGAGACGATGGAGCGTACGGGCGCGGCCTTGATGATCTTCTCAGCCGCAGCCAGATCGACCACACCATCTTCGTTCACCGGCAGGCGCGAGCCATTCGGTGAGCAAGCGAGGACAGAGTCATGTTCAACGCTCGAGGCGATAATCTGATCGGGGCGAAAGCCGTTAAGGGCCATATTGTTGGCCTCGGTGCCACCTGAGGTGAAAACGACCTGGGCTGGCTTAACGCCGGCAAGGGCGGCAATGGCCGCGCGAGCGTCTTCCATATAGCGGCGGGCGATACGGCCAAAGCGATGGACCGAGGACGGGTTGCCATAGCGCTCCATAGACTCAACCATGGCTGCCCGGACGGCGGGCTTCATGGGAGCGCTGGCGTTGTAGTCCATGTAGATCATTCGGGTTCCACTACTTAAGGACGAAGACTGCTTTAAGGAAACGGCTTATTTCCTTGTTTTTACTTGATTTGGAGCTTGTTTTACATGGCGAGGTTTATTCAGCAAAGGCTTGAATTACTTGCTTGAAATTAACCTGTTCGATTGTGCTAGTATGCCCTCGCGCTGCTTTAAACCCCCAAAAGGGTGGTGACTATAGCAGAATTTTCAGCCATTTGCAGCAAATAGGTTAAAAACATGCCTGAAGTACTCTTTGCCGGCCCCGCAGGGCGCCTTGAAGGTCGTTACAGCCCCGGAAAATCGCCGACAGCTCCTATTGCGCTGATCCTGCATCCTCACCCGCAGCATGGCGGCACGATGAACAATAAGGTCGTCTACGGCCTCTATAACGCCTTTGCCGAACGCGATTTCGCAACGCTCCGCTTTAACTTCCGCGGCGTCGGCCGCAGCCAGGGCACCTACGACCGTGGCGAAGGCGAATTGAGCGATGCAGCCTCGGCCCTCGATTGGGTCCAAAGCATCAATCCGAACGCCCGTAGCGTCTGGGTCGCCGGCTTCTCGTTCGGTGCCTGGATCGGCATGCAGCTTTTGATGCGCCGTCCTGAGATTGAATCCTTCATCTCGATCGCGCCGCCAGCAAACATGCTCGATTTCAACTTCCTCGCCCCCTGCCCGGCTTCGGGTCAGATCATTCATGGCGAAGCTGACGAAATCGTGCCGGAGCCGTTTGTCGCGAAGCTTGTTCACAAGCTCACGCATCAGCGCGGCATCCATATCGATTATCGCGTTATCCCCGGTGCGACGCACTTCTTCGCCGATCATCTGGAAACGCTCACGCAGCATGTCGAAGATTATCTCGACCTCGCGCTGCATCAACGCCCGCCAGCTTTGGCGATGGCGAGCTAACGTCGGGTCAACGAGGTAGCGAATGGCGGATAATACGTTTCGTCAAACCGCTGCCGCTCAGAACGACGTTTTTACCGACGTTGACAGCCACACTCCAAAACTCGCGATCCATTTTCACGCGGCGCTGAATGGCGCGCACATCCGTCTCGTTCACAACGAACAGTTGGTGGGCGCCTTTCTTCCGGTCAACGACTGGGAAATCTACG
>DASTLS010000155.1:0-4507 GCA_035714725.1 Alphaproteobacteria bacterium
CGTGATCGCTGAGGCGGTCTTGCGCCGGTTTATCGATCACGGGACCGACATCGATCTCGAGCTTGCCGGGGTCGCCGATGCGAAGCTCTTTCATCGCACCCTGCAACATGCCGATAATTTTATCCGCTGTGGCTTCCGGTAGACACAACACACGCAGCGCCGAGCAACGTTGTCCCGCCGAGCGGAAGGCACTCGTCAGCACATCATCCACCACCTGCTCCGGCAAAGCGGAGCTATCGACGATCAGCGCGTTCTGGCCGCCGGTTTCTGCGATCAGCGGCACGATGGGCCCATCTTTTGCCGCCAGCGCCCTGTTAATCGCGCGGCCTGTGCCGGTCGAGCCCGTAAACGCCACGCCAGCCACATGTGGATGCGCGACAATCGCGGCGCCCAGATCGGGCCCGCCCGTCAGCAACGTGAAGGCACCGGCAGGAACGCCGGCTTTGTATATGAGTTGGGCGGCGGCATGCGCCACCATCGGTGTTTGCGGCGCGGGCTTCGCGATCACGCTGTTGCCGGCCACGAGCGCCGCCGTGATTTGCCCCAGAAAAATCGCGAGCGGGAAGTTCCACGGACTGATGCACACAAACACGCCGCGCCCGTGAAGCGAGAGCGTGTTGCGCTCGCCCGTCGGCCCCGGCAGATCGATCGGCTGAAAATCCTGACGCGCGCGCATGGCGTAGTAGCGGCAGAAATCCATGGCCTCGCGCACCTCCGACAAAGCATCGGGGAGCGTCTTGCCGCCCTCGCGCACCATGAGCGCCATGAGGAGCGCGCGGTTCTCTTCCAGCAGATCGCCAAGCTTCTCAAGGCATGCGGCGCGGCGCTCGACCGTCCAGTTCGACCATTCGGCATGGCCGTATCGCGCGACCTCGAACGCATGTTCGACGGCTTTCTCAACGGGCATCGGCTCGACCTTCTTGCCATTCACGAGGCTGGCGGAGCTGTGCGCCTGACGCTTATAGCCCTCGATTTCCTCGAGCAGCGGCTTTGTCACAAACGGATCGGCGAGATCGAGGCCCGCGGAATTACGGCGGTCGGGATATAAATCCGGCGCACGGCGGATATTCGGGTGGCGTAGCGTGGGGTAGGCTTGCAGTTCCTCGGCAGGATCCGAGACCAAAGCGGCCACCGATACGCTGCGATCAAGTAAGCGGTGCACGAAAGAGCTGTTCGCGCCGTTTTCCAGAATGCGCCGCACGAGGTAGCCGAGCAGCACATCATGATCGCCGACAGGGGCATACACGCAGGTGTTGAAGCCTTCTTTCTGCATCAGAGTGTGCAGCTCGTCGCCCATGCCGTGCAGCTTTTGAAACTCGATACGGTGCGGATCTTCGGCAAGCTCGATGAGGTGCGCGACGGTCAGTGCGTTGTGTGTGCCAAACACAGGCAGGATAACATCGCTGGCCTCCAGCATCCGCCGCGCGCATGCGAGGTAGGAGACATCCGTGCCGGCTTTGCGCGTATAGACAGGAAAATCATCCCAGCCGCGTTCCTGCGCGCGCTTGATCTCCGTATCCCAATAGGCGCCCTTCACAAGCCGCAGCTGAATTTTGCGTTTATGCGTTCGCGCCAAGCCCGCGAGATGATCGATCACGCCGGGCGCGCGTTTCTGGTAGGCCTGCACCGCAAAGCCGAGCCCTTCCCACTTACTGATTTTAAGCTGCGCCATGAGCGCTTCGGCAACTTCCAGCGAAAGCTGAAGACGATCGGCTTCTTCGGCATCTATCGTCAACGGGACGTCATATTCCATCGCCCGCTCGCAGAGGCTCACGAGGCGCGGCAGCATTTCTTTCATCACGCGCTCGCGTTGCGCGATTTCATACCGTGGATGCAGGGCCGAGAGCTTTACCGAAATGCCCGAAGGCCGCACAAACTTATGCTGCTTTTGATGATTGCCGATGGCATCGATAGCGCCGAGATAGGCTTGAAAATAGCGCTGCGCATCCTCATTCGTCCGCGCGCCTTCACCCAGCATATCGAAAGAATAACGCACCCCATGCTGCATCGCAGACTGCGCACGCTGCAAAGCACCATGAATAGTCTCACCCATGACAAATTGATCGGCGAGCCATTCCATCGCCGTTTTAATCGCTTCACGAATAACAGGCTGGCCGAGGCGTGACACAAGCTTGCCAAGCGCGGTGCCGGGGGCTTGCCCTGTCGGGTCTTCAAGCTGGATGATCTTGCCGGTTATCGACAGCATCCAACCGGTGACATTCATCGCCCACGGCGCGCCCTTGCCCAGCGCTTCGTTCCAATGTGTCTCGTTCAATTTGTCGCGGATAAGAGCATCGGCCGTCGCCCGATCAGGAATGCGAAGCAGCGCCTCGGCGAGGCACATCAGCGCCAGGCCTTCCTGACTCGAAAGGCCAAAACGGGAGAGCAGATCAGTGACGCTTGCGGCCGGGCGATGCGTTCTGCGGATATCTTCAATCCAGCGGCTCGCGCGAGCCACAGCCCGGGCGCGACGGTCTTTATCGAGCCGGGCAGCCTCAAAAAGGCGGTTCAGGCATGCATCTTCATCCGCCCGGTAGAGGGTGGCGATATCGGCTAGAGATTGTGCAGAATCAAAATTGGCGGGCATTGCCTGAGTTTATCAAAGTTAACGCCCGGCTTCCACAACTGCCCATAGGAGGTAGCCATGAAAGTTTTGCATCCAGTGTAACAGCACGCTATTATGCTGGTGATTTCAGCGAGTGAATTTGAAGGAATTCATTATGTACGAAGAAGATGAGATATATGAGTCTCGACCGAAGATAGACCCCAAGCTGGGTGAGAATTACGATCGAATTCTCGCAAGTGATGAACGCCTTGATGCAGCGGCAGCTCGCAAATTGAGAGACGATGAAAACTTAACGCGCCCCGAGATAAAGAAGAGAGGCCTCACTCCGAGCCCGAAACCCGGCGGCGGATCTTTGTACTAAGCCCCCCTCGCCTAGACGCTTACCAGCTTATAGTTATTCCTGCCTGCCCGCTTGACCTCATAAAGCGCATCATCAGCACGACCCAATATGTAATCGAAGCCAACAGTCTTTTTATCGGTCACAGCAACGCCGATACTTACGCCAATTGGCAATGTGACGTTCGGCAGCTCGAATGGCGCCTTCATCGCATCCAGAATCTTGCGAGCGACATGTTCGGCATCGGCAGGATTATTGAGGTTTTCGGCAATCACCGTGAATTCATCGCCACCAAGGCGCGCAAGTGTATCGCCCTTGCGCAAAGCCGAGGCGATACGCGCCGCAAACTGCTTCAGCAATTCATCGCCGTCAGCGTGGCCATACTTGTCGTTGATTGTCTTGAAGTGATCAATATCCATGAACATGACGCCAAGTGTCTTGCCGCTGCGCGCGTTGTTGATCAGCGCCTGGGTCAAGCGGTCGCGGAATAGCGTGCGGTTCGGCATGCCGGTGAGGCCGTCATATTGCGCCATATGCCGCAGCTCTTCCTCGAGCTTCATGCGGCGATCCATTTCAATCTGCTGGCCTAAAGTAGCACCTAACAGGCCAGCCATCAGCTGAAGCGTACGGATATGTTCAGCATCAAAAGCATGTGTCCGGCTCGAAACAACCTTAAGCACACCGACAACACCTTCATGCTGCATCAACGGCACTACAACCATCGAATTGGCGCCGACTTTCTTGCAAGCCTCGTAATTCACGCGCGGATCTTTCGATGTGTCGTCGCAAACGATGATCTCCCCCTGCTCCACGCAAAGGCCCGACATGCTGCCCACACGATTGAGGCGGAAACCTACAAAAGATTCGACGCTACCGCTGGCAGCTTTATAGACCATTTCGTTGCCTTCAATCAGCTCAATGACCGCCCCCGTCCCTTCGGTAAGGACCTCAACACGCTCAACGAGGATCTTCATGAAGGTATCGATCTCATAGCCGGTCGCGACGAGAAGATCGTAGGTCGCAATCACCTGCCCCAGACGTTCTTCGTTTTCCCGAACAATCGCAGTAACGCGACGCGAGCGAAGCGCGAAGAGAACCGAGACCGTCGCGAAGAATGAAGTCAGCAGGCCAGTGATTAGCACCAAATTCGGCAGCGGTGAGTTTTTCTTCGCCAAAAGCTCCGGCTGCGGCGCCACTGTAATCGTCCAGATATTATCCTTGTTCTGGAACGTCGCCGATTTCGACCAGCGTTCCGGCTGCACGTAATTATCAGGCGTATTGCTGTAAACAAGATCGTCGCCTTCGCGCACGGTCAGATAGAATGGACCGCCCTTGTCGCGCAGCAACATTTTGTCGTAAATCACCCTGAGACTGAAGGCGGCGACGATAAAGCCGTCAAACCGGTTCTTCAAAAACAACGGGCTCATATAAAGGAAGCCCTTGCCGCCCTGCGCCAGATCAACGGCTTTCGTCACCTGCGGCGCATGCGTTGCCATCGCGCGCTGCACAGTGTCTGCGCGCGTACCTTCTGTATTCAGCTTGATGCCGTGCAATTGTTCTGTTCCATCGGCTGGAATAGCCCATTGCAGATATGAGTTACCATC
>DASTLS010000156.1:0-3300 GCA_035714725.1 Alphaproteobacteria bacterium
GAGATAATCGGTTGTCAAAGAAGTTAAACCTAAGTTAATCTTCGAGTGAATTTACGAGAGCCTTTCATGCCAGTACGTTCACGTTCAAGTTGGGTCTACGCAAACGTCATCTCTTGGCGCACGTTTAGTCACCGCTTCTCATTCATCTTCTTCATCATGCTCGCATGCGGGCTGCTGATTCTCGGTCGCGCGCAACCGACTTTGGTTGAAAGCGCTCGCACCCACACGATGGACGGCCTCGCGCCGATGCTCGATGCTGTTTCGCGCCCGATGATGGCGATCGAACAAGCCGTCGGTAACGCAAAAAGCTATCTCACGCTCCGCGCCGAAAACGACAAGCTGCGCGCCAGCATGGAACAGATGAAGCAGTGGCAGAATGCCGTCGTCACTCTGCAAAATGAAAATAACGAGCTGCGCAATTTGATGCACTTCAAGACCGAACCCGGTCTTGCGTATATCTCCGCACGCGTCATCGCCGACACCGGCGGTGCATTCGCGCGCGGCCTGATCGTGACCGCAGGTAAAGTCGACGGCGTGCGCGAAGGCATGGCTGCGATGACAGGCGACGGCCTCATCGGCCGCGTGATCGAAGTTGGCGATTGGTCGTCGCGCGTTCTTCTCATCACCGATTTGAACTCGCGCATTCCCGTCACCATTCAGGGCTCGGGCGACCGCGCTATTCTCGCGGGCGATAATTCCGCACAGCCGAAACTGCTTTACCTGCCGCAGGATGCCGTACTCACGCCCGGCTCTGCTGTTGTTTCGTCGGGCCATGGCGGCATCTTCCCGCCGAACCTGCCGATTGGTGTTGTTACCGAAAGCTCGCACGGCGTTTATAACATCGTGCCGATTGCCGATCTGGGCCGCGTCAATTACGTGCGTCTGGTCGACTTTAACCTGAAGGGCGGCACGTTTAATCCTGTCGCCAACAAGCTTCAGGCCGAAGCCCAGAAAAAGAACTAAAAAACTAGAATATCCCTTCCAAATAAGACAAAGTGTGCCGAGGAGCAGCGCTTTTGCCGCTCCTTCGACCGGTCTATTTGATGTTTGAACTTTTCTGGCAACGCCTCGATAGCGGCGCGCGTCAATCACTGCCTTTTATCACCACGCTGGTCTGCACTTTATTCAGTGTTGTGGCGTGGCCACTGCCGCACATCGGATCCATTGCGCCGCCACTCGGCCTCATCGTCCTCTATTATTGGTCGATCCACCGCCCCGACCTGCTGCGCCCCGGCATGGTGTTCGCGATTGGTTTGCTGAACGACGCGCTGAACTCGCTGCCTATCGGCCTCTCGGCCCTTCTCTTCGTTGCCGTGCATCAAATCCTGTTCCGCCAGCGCCGCTTCTTCGCCGGCCATTCCTTTTTCATGATGTGGTTCGGCTTCATTCTTATGATCACCGGCGCGATGGTCACCGAATGGCTCGCCCTCGATCTCTGGAATTGGCATATGATGCCGTTCTTCCCGGTTTTGATGCAATGTATCCTCTCGATTGTTATATTCCCGATCCCCTGCTGGCTCCTCATCCGCCTGCAACGCGCAACCCTAACGCTGAACTAATTTCATGGCCGGTGATAGTGAACGCAGCCGACTTTTTACCCGCCGCGCCATTCTGATCGGCGCCGCGCAGACGAGCCTTTTCACGCTTCTGGCGGGCCGTCTCTATTATCTCGAGATCATGCAGGGCGAGAATTACAAAACCCTCGCTGAAGAAAATCGCATCAACCTGCGACTGATCGCGCCGCGCCGCGGCCAGATCCTCGATCAAAACGGCACGCCCCTCGCTGTCAATCAGCAGAATTACCGCGTGGTGCTACTGCCCGAGCAAGTCGATGATATCGAAGATCTGATCAATGACCTCGGCGCCTATGTCGAGATCGATGCCACCGACCGCAAGCGTATCGAACGCGATCTCAAGAACGATGTCGGCAATTTCAACGCTATTTTGGTGAAAGACAATCTGACCTGGAGTCAGGTTGCACAAATCTCGCTGCACAATCTCGATCTGCCCGGCACCGATATCGATACCGGCGAAGTGCGCTCTTATCCTTATAACGAAGCGACATCCCATCTGCTTGGCTATGTCGGCACCGTCTCGCAGGAAGAACTGAACAACAGCGAAGATGATGACGACAATGGCGATAATATTCTTGCCATTCCGGGCTTCCGCATCGGCAAGAATGGCGTCGAGAAACAATATGATCTCGAGATGCGCGGCGAAGCCGGCAATGTGCAGATGGAAGTCAACGCCCATGGCCGCGTCGTGCGCGAGCTTGCGCGCAACGAGTCAAAGCCTGGGCAAGACGTTATGCTCACCATCGATATCGGGCTGCAGCAATTCACGCAGCAACGCTTGCTGGCCGAAGAAGGTGCCGCCGCCGTCATTATCGATATTCATACCGGCGCTATTCTGGCGCTTGCCTCGCAACCCGGTTTCGATCCTAACCTTTTTACCTACGGCATCGCGCAGGATGATTGGGACCGGCTGAATAACGATATTCACGCGCCGCTTTTGAACAAGGTGACATCGGGCGTCTATGCCCCCGGCTCCACCATGAAGCCGATCGTCGCCATGGCCGCGCTCGAAGCCAATATGGTCAACCCGGAAGCCAAGACTTACTGCCCCGGCTATCTCGATATGGGTACCTATCGTTTCCACTGCTGGAAACATGGCGGCCACGGATATGTGAATTTGCATCAGGCCATCGCCGGATCTTGCGACACATATTTCTACGATCTCGGCAAGCGCATCGGCATCGACCGCATCGAAAGCATGGCCAAGCGCATGGGCTACGGCACCAAGCTTGGCGTCGACCTGCCGCATGAACGCCCGGGCCTTGTGCCCAGCCGTGCCTGGAAAGAAGCAACGCGCGGCGAGCCATGGCAGCAAGGCGAAACGCTGATCGCCGCTATCGGTCAGGGCTATATGTTGACATCACCACTGCAGTTGGCAGTCATGGCGGCGCGCGTATCGAACGGCGGCAAGGCCGTTATCCCACATATTTTGAAGAAGATCGGCGACAAGGTACGGCCCGAAAGCCAATGGCCTTCGCTCGGCTTCAATGCCGACCATATGCGCATCGTGCAGCAAGGCATGTCAGCCGTTGTGAATGAACAAATCGGCACAGCCTATGCCGCGCGTATCATGAAGCCTGAATTTGCCATGGCCGGCAAAACGGGCACATCGCAGGTCCGCCATATCAGTACGGCCGAGCGCGATTCCGGTGTCATCAAGAACGAAGCCTTGCCGTGGAAAGAACGCGATCACGCGCTGTTCGGCGGCTTTGCCCCGGTCGATAAC
>DASTLS010000157.1:0-8258 GCA_035714725.1 Alphaproteobacteria bacterium
GGCTGACCCATATGACGTTGTCGCAATGGACGAGCTGCGGCGTTATTTCCCGCGCCTGGCCGACATCGTGCCGCTGGTGGCCTCGCCTTCCGATATCACCGACATTATCGAGCATTATAGCGGTTTTGCTGCTTCGCTCGATACCCTCCTGCAGGAACTTGAGACGCAACAAAGCTCGGATATTCCTGCCGAGCTTTGGCAGCATCCCGTCGTCCGCCTCGTCAACACTATCTTGTTTGATGCCGTGAAGCGCAGCGCATCCGACATCCATTTCGAGCCGGAGACCAGTTTTGTGCGCCTCCGCTATCGCATCGACGGCGCATTGCAACAGGTACGCGCGCTGCACAGCATCCATTGGCCGGAACTCTCCCACCGCCTCAAGATTATGGCTGGGATGAATATCGCTGACACACGCAGTCTGCAAGACGGACGCTTTCGCTTGCAAGTCGGCGGCGCCGATATCGATTTCCGCATGGCCGTGATGCCGACGGTGAGCGGCGAGAATATCGTCATCCGCGTACTTGATCATCGGAATGCGCTGTTGCCGCCGGAAAAACTCGGCTTTAACGCCACCGCATTAAAGCAACTCGATTTCATTCTCGAACGGCCTGAGGGCATTGTCCTCGTCACCGGCCCTACCGGCAGCGGCAAAACCACGACGCTTTATTCTATGTTGAGCAAAATCAGCAGCATCGATGTCAACATCATGACGCTGGAAGAGCCGGTTGAATATCAGTTCAACCTTATCCGCCAGACTGCTGTGCAGGAGCAGCAAGGACTTGGCTTTGCCGAAGGCGTGCGCGGCATTTTGCGACAAGATCCGGACATCATCTTCATCGGCGAAGTGCGCGACGGCGATACAGCACAAATGGCGCTTCGTGCCGCAATGACAGGCCATCAGGTCTTCTCTACCCTTCATTGCAATGATGCGCTCGGCGCTCTGCCGCGCCTGATCGATCTCGGCCTCCATCCGCGCATGCTTTCCGGCAATGTCACCGGCATTCTGGCGCAGCGTCTTGTGCGCAAGCTGTGCCCGCACTGCAAGCAAACGCGCCGTGCAACCGAAGAGGAATGCCGTATCCTGAATTGCGACAGTGCCGAAATCGCCGAGCCCGCAGGATGCGAATACTGCAACAATATCGGCATGCGTGGCCGCATGGCCATTTCGGAAATCCTGCGTGTGACACCGGCACTTGATGACCTCATCGCCGAAGATGCCCCGCGCCTTGCCATGCAAAAGCAAATTCGCGACGAAGGTTTCCGCAGCATGGCCGATGACGGCATCGCGCGGGTGCTAGCTCACGATATCGCACTCAGTGAATTGCGTCGCAGCGTTGACCTGACGAGAACAAGCTGATGCCCGCCTATAAATACCGCGCCGTTCATGCCTCAGGCCGCGTATCGCAAGGCAGTGTCGCAGCCGCAAACGAAGGCGAATTGATGCAGCATCTCACCCTCGCGGGACTGGAGCTGATCGAGGCGCGGGTGCAGAAAAATCTGCCGCGCTTGCGCATGCCACAACGGACATCGCCGCGTCGCCTCGCGGTTTTCACCTCACAAATTTATGACCTACTGAAAGCGGGCGTGAGTTTTATCGACGCCTTGCGCGAATGCACCCAGACAATGGAGCCGGGCGCGTTACGTGATGCCCTTACCGACATTCACCGCAATATCAATCACGGCACGCGCATTGCCGTCGCGTTCGGCGCCTACCCACGCCTCTTTCCGTCTGTCTTTACATCCATCCTTGCGGCAGGTGAAAGCAGCGGCAATCTGATTGAAACTTTCGCCCAATTGGCCCGTTACGCCGAAAGCCGCGCCAAAACCAGTGAACAACTCCATCGCGCCTTACGCTATCCGCTTTTCTTGCTCATCGTCGCTTTCAGCGTCATTGGCTTTATGATGACGCTCGTGGTGCCGAAGGTCGTTAGTTTCCTCAATACCATCGATGGCGACCTGCCGCCCTCCACACGCATCCTTATGGCTGTCTCGAGCGTCGTTGCCGATGGCTGGTGGTGGATGTTGATAGGAGCCGCTTTCTGCATAGCTTTCATCGGCTGGCTGCATCGCAGTTCCGAACACGCGGCGATGACGATCGATACACTACTTTTGCGTATACCGTTATTTGGCGAGGTTCTGAAAAAGCTGGCACTGGCGCGCTTTGCGCATAGTTTTGCGGCCCTCTTTCAAAGCGGCGTAGGCATTCTCAGCGCTTTACGCAGTGCCAAAGGAACGCTTGGAAATAAAGCATTGGAAGCCGCGATTGAGGATGTTGCACTTCAGGTGCAAGCAGGCCGGGCTTTATCCGGCGCGATGTCCGGTATCCTGCCCTCCTTCGCCTTGCGCATGATACGCACCGGCGAACACAGCGGACAGTTAAGCAAAAGTCTCGGCGATATTGCCATCGCCTATGACCGCGAAGTGACCGATGTGACGGAACGCATGATCGGCATGATGGAGCCGGCCCTCACCGTTCTCATCGGCATGCTGCTCGCCTGGGTCGTGCTTGCGGTACTCAGTCCGATATACGGCAGCATCGCCAAACTCAATACGATGGGTTATTGAGCCGCGCTGACCTGATATCCGGGCAGTACGCGCAACATGGTACCCGGAAAAGTTTCGTACTTCTTCAGTATCTTCTCGATATCGCCATTATAAAGCAGTTCCTCGGTCGTCGTGTCGATCATACGGCGAAAATCATCCTGCCCGCGCGCAATAGCCAAAGGATTGCCAAACACTCGCAACGGCGTTTTGGTTGCAACACGGCGAATTTTGCCGGGATTGGCAGCATCGAAGGTGCCCGCTGTAATCGGATCGGTGAAAGTGACATCACCCTTGTTCGAGACGATGCTCAGAAACACGCCGCTGGCGCCGGACAGTTCCGGAATCTGTAAACTCTTGGCTTGCGGAAAATCGCGGTTCGCGATCAGCATGGCCATCTCGCCATCGACGCCGACAATCGTGGCAGAGGAGCCGATAGCGGCGAGATTATTATCGAAACGCTTATCGTCGGCACGGACATAGGCATAGATTGCCTGAAACGATATCGGCACGGTGAAATCAATCTGGCTGGCACGTGATGCGTTCGGCCACGCGCCGGCACAGAAAGCATCCACGCGCCCAACAGAAAGTGCAGCCGGAAAATCGCCCCAGCCCATTTCTTCAGACCATTCGATTTTCAGATTAAGCGCCTTACCGACGGCTTGCATATAATCATAGAAAACACCGGATAATTTTCCGCTGTTCGGATCTTTGATAAGCAGTGGCGGCCATGCCGCATAACCGCAGCGGATAGTTTTTGTCCGCATCACGCGGTCATAGGTGCTTTCACGCAAAGATGCTGCCGGCTTGGCCCCTATATAAAAACTGGTCAGGCTGCTCGCCAAAACGCTCAAAACAACAATTAAAATGACGCTACCAAACTTCATGAAATTGCCCATAAAACCAATAATTGTTGGCAATCAGACAATAGGCATCGGCATTTAGTTGCGCAAAATGACATTTTTTATGTTATATTATTAGCGGAGGTCGAAATGCAGAAAGACATCATGGACTTGCTTCACCGGCTCGGGCTGAAAAGCCGCGAGGCGCGCATCTATATGACCTGCCTTAGCTTCAAAGAGGGCCTCTTCATCCACGAGATCGCGAAGCATACGCGCATTACTCGCAGCACAGTCGATCTCACCGCCCGCCGCCTCACTCAGCGCGGCTTTCTCAACAAGATAAAAACCGGTCGCCGCTTTCGTTTTTTTGCCACAGCACCTGAGACAGTCTTGTTCCGTCAGAAGCAGCTCGCGGAGGATCTGGAACAGGCAGTGCCGATGCTCTCAAAAATCGGCGGCGCGAAAAAGGACATGGAGATTCTTTACTTCGAAGGCGCGCAAGGTTTCCGGCAAGTGCATGACGACGCGCTACCGCAAATCAAATTCGCCAGCGACCAAAAGAAAGATCTTCTCAGCTTTTCGTCCGGCGCCGACTCCATGCGGCTCTTCCCGAATATGCAAAAGCAATTTATCGACAAGCGCATTAAGTACGGATCGTGGTATCGCGTCATCGCGCCAACTTCCTCGAAAAATGTTCCGGAATGGATGGACGAGCCTAAAGCCTTGCGCGCAGCAAAATATATTCCGGATGAAAGCTATAATTTCCCGATCGATATCCAGATTTATGCCGATACGGTGATGCTCTACTCGACCACACCACCTATTGGGGGTGTGACGATACGTAATGAGAAAATCGCGAACTCCATGCGCATGCTGTTTCAGCTGGTATGGAAGTCCTTGCCGGAAAACAAGAAATAGCACTTGCCGGAAGCCTGTTGCTGATCAACAATGGCGATCCCTCCTGAAGTTTCCTCCCCAGTTCTGTATATGTTCGGTAATCCAACCCTGCGCCCGCAATTCATTTTGATGATCGGTGATGACGGCGCGTTTGTCGTGCCGCACGGCATTAAGCCGACGGTCGAGCCGTTTTTCGTCGCGCATGACGACGAGAAGAATGTCGGCATCGCAACAGCTCTCTTTAACAAACATCCCAAAGCGCAGGTGACTTTGTTCGCCGATATGCTGGCGCAGGATTTCCGGCGCGAGGCTTTACCGCGCCTCAACCCGCTCGATCGGCCGAAGCTGATTAATCGCCGTCTGCAGCAAGCCTTCCCGCATGCAAGGCTGCGCGCGAGCTTCAACCTCAAATCCAGCCGCGCACATATATTGATGGCGGGGCTGCATGAGAAAAGCCCGCTGTTCGATTGGATGGAAAGACTGCGGCACCGTTTGCCGCGCATCTGCCTTCTACCGGTTGAAGGCGCTGAGATCGTCATGCGCATTCTGCCTGACGCGCGCGAAGGCTGGGCCATGATGCTGAGCCGCGAGCGTACCGGTGGCTTCCGCCAGATCGTGACGCATCAGGGCGAGCTGATTTTTACACGCCTCACGCCCCCCTTGCCCGCCACGGCCAAGGCGCCGGAAATCGCTGAAGCCGTGCAGCGCGATATCACCGCAAGCCTTGGTTATCTCGCGCGCCTCGGCCTCGCCGACACATCGAAACTGCGCGTCACGTTGCTGGCGCCGGACGACATGCAGGATGAATTAGGCGAGATGCGATTGCCGGTTCATTCCCTCACTCTTCTCTCGCCACACAAAGTGGCGAAGCATTTGCGTCTGCCTTTCGTGCCTTACGGCAACGATGCTTTCGCCGATCTGGTTTTTGCCGGCCATCTGGCGCTGAAACGCTGCCCGCGCCTGTCGCTCATGACGCCCGCAATCCGCGAAGCCTATTGGCACTCTCAGATCAAGAAAATCGGCCAGCATGTTGCTGCACTCGTCCTTATCATCGCGCTCGGCAGCGTGGGTTTTAAAGGTAGCGATTTGATGCTGACTTTGCTCGCGACACATAAAGAAACCGCACAGCTGGACGGGTTGCATAAGAAGTTGGCAGAAACACAAGCCGAAGCCGCACCGCTGACAGAGCCACTCGGTAAATTGCGACAAGCCTACGAAAGGCAGCGATTGTTTGCAGAGCCGACGCCGACGCCATGGCCGGCGCTTACAATTTTGAATCATGCTCTCGGCGACGATGCGCGACTGACAAAACTGACCTGGCAAAATGATAGCGGCAAGCCGAATGCCGAGGTTTTGCAGATTGAGGCACGGCTCGCCAATCTGGCGCCGGCAGACAGCGAACGTGAGTCCGTCATGGGAGAGTTCCAGCGCCTCACGCAAAATGTCGCGAGCATGATGCCGGATTACGCAGTCACATTATCGCGGGCCCCCTTCCCTGCCACACCGCAGGAACCCGTGACAAATGAAACGCAAAAAGGTGCGACGCTTATCACCGCCGAACTCACAATACGGAAGAAAACACCATGAACCGCATTGCGCCTCATATATTCTGGCTCGGCCTTTTGGTTTGCGCTGTTTTGCTCATGGCGATCAGCACGCCGATCCTTCAATATGCGAGCGAAAAGGCTAATGCCGATCTTATCAAGGTCAGGGCCGAGAGTTCTAAAACCTCTGCCACGCTCTATCAGTTGCAGGACGATATCGCCGCTGTGCAGAAACTGAGCAGCGAGATCAGTTCGGCAGAAGCCGATCAATGGTTGGCTCCTGTCGATCGCCTTCGCGTCGCAAGCTTGATGGAACAGCAAGCCAATGAGACGCGTCTCAGTCATTTCACTTATACGGTGGCGCCTGAACAGCGTACCAGCATCGAAACGCCCGGCGCCGGGCCGCAGCAACTCGCGCTCAGCAGCATCACGCTTTCAGCCGATGCCGCCCTTGATACCGATATCTATCACTTTATCGACGGCCTTCATGCCGCATTGCCCGGTCGCGTGCGACTGCAACAAATGGTGATCGAGAAAAACGGCAATGGCACGCCGGGATCGCCAAACCTCAAGCTTACTGCGACTCTCGAATGGCTTTCGAACGGCGCGATCAAAGATTTGGCTGGCGCTCCGTGAAGTATCTTCTGCCCGTTCTTCTGTTGCTCGCAATTCCGGCATGGGCCGAGACTGACGTGCCGCCGCCCTCTTCATTGTTTTATACCAGCGATGAAGCAGGTTTTATCGATGCGTCGATGGACAAACGCCCCGCAAGCGCGTCTATTGCCGGCATTCATTTGGGCGCCGTGATGTTTTATTCGGCAGAGGATTGGACGCTTTGGCTACAAAATCAGCGCTGGACGCCGGACACGGACAAGCCCGATCTGCATGTGATGGCGGTGCAGCCGAACGAAGTGACACTGAGCTGGACCAGTTCGCCCGGCGCCAAGGCAAAAGAAATTACCCTGCGCCCCTATCAGACATATGAAATTGCGACCGGCAAGATCGTCGAAGGCGCGCCGTAATTACGACGGATCGTCAGCTGGCTTCGGCGCTCGGATACCATGAACATTCTCATGCGGATCGGTCGGACCGTCATATTCCGGCAAAACGCCTTCTCTAAAAGAGAATTTTGAATCAGGCCTTCCGAAAAAGAACTGGGAAAGCGCCGCGTTTTCTTCTTGTGTCGGATAGCTGGTTCGCGCGCGAATTTGCGCAAAGCGACCGATATCGAGCGCGAAGAAAGAACTCAAATCAGCATGCTGGCGAAGGTGGTTGAAGCTATTAATACGATTGATGCGGTTCGCAAACGCTTCATCTGCAATGTCTGCCAGATCTCTTTTATCATCGAGGCCGATGCCGCGGAAATCGACGTTCTGCCTAAGATAAAACTCGATCGACTTCATCAAATATTCATGCCCGCGATAGTTCGGCAGTCTATCGTCACCACCATCCGTCGGCCCACCTGGGGGGAGGCGGCCGCCACCGAGGGCCTTGCGCACAAGCTTGGTCCCTTCATCTATAAAATCGGGGGTGATACTACCGGTTGGTGCGAGTTGCGGCATTGTTCTAACAATTCCTTATAATGGGGATACAAAAATAGCGAACCATCAATGGCCCGTCATGCCGAAACTGTCAATATAGGCTTTATTTGCTAGGGTTTTTAGGGCGCCGTCGTGTTGGCTGCAATAACCGTCTCGAGATATTGCATGCGCTGACGCAAGGCCGCGGTCGATATTTTTAGGGCCTGATTATCGTCTTCCTGCGCCTTGAGAGTAACCGCCCTATAAAGTTGTAAGGCTTCAATATGATGCCCTGCCTGATCGTAAAGAATGGCGAGGTCTAACTGGTAGGACAAATTTCCGGGAACTATTTGCACCGCGCGACTGAGCTGTGTGAAAGCCTGATCGACATAACCGCGCCGCATCAGCAAGTGTGCCAGCGCCACGCGCACGGTCGCATTATCCGGATTGGCATCGACCATCTGCTGCAACTCGATCATCGAAGATTGCGCGTAGGATTGGCTGAGCGCCGCGATCAGATTGGCGCGCGTATTCTGGTCCTGCGGATCAAGCTGCAAAAGCTTGTGACCGATGACGACGGCATCTTCATATTGGCCTGTCCGCTGCAATGCGTACATTTTGCCGGAAAGTGCCGCGCGGCTGGTCGGCGCTTGCGCCAGTACCTGATTGTAAAGCCCGAGTGCGGCCTGATTATCGCCGGACTCCAAAAGCAGATGCGCATCATTGAGCAGCTCATCCTTCGGCATCACGGGCGATGGATGGAAATCGATCTGCGTGCCGCGCGACTGCTTCTCAAGCAGGTTCATCGGCGGAGCTAAAGCCGAAGCCGGCACGGCGACGGAATTGTTACCCGCCGGTGTCGTGTCGATCTTTTCGGCGACGACGGCAACCGTCGGCGCACTATCCGGCGTAGG
>DASTLS010000158.1:0-1601 GCA_035714725.1 Alphaproteobacteria bacterium
AAATCCCTCGGCCAGCATTTTCTCTGCGACCTCAATCTCACGCGCCGTATCGCCGAAAGCGCCGGGGATTTAAGCGACTGTACTGTATTTGAAGTTGGCCCCGGCCCCGGTGGCCTAACCCGTGCCCTGCTCGGTACCAAAGCCAAAAAAGTCATCGCCGTCGAAAAAGACGAGCGTTGCATCGAAGCTTTGCAGGAAGTCGTTTCAGCTTCAGCCGGGCGGCTCGAGGTGATCGAAGGCGATGCGCTGAAAACCGACCTCACCACATTAAGTGACGCGCCGCGCGCGATTGTCGCCAACCTGCCCTACAATATCGGCACAGAGCTGTTGCTGAACTGGCTAAAGCAGATCAATGAGTTCCGCAGCCTGACACTCATGTTTCAGGCGGAGGTCGTGGACCGGCTCACGGCAACACCGGATAACAAATCTTACGGTCGCCTTTCCGTTATCACGCAGTTCTGCTGCACGGCGAAACGTGTCATGGATTTACCCGCTCGCGCCTTCACACCGCCGCCGAAAGTCGATTCCGCCGTTGTGCACCTCACCCCGCGCACAGATCGCCCGAAAGACGTGGATGTGAAGACACTTGAGAAAGTGACGATGGCGGCTTTTGGCCAGCGCCGCAAAATGCTTCGCTCATCCCTTAAGCCGCTGGGCGGTGAAGACTTACTGAAACGCGCAGGCATTAATCCCGAGCTGCGGGCAGAGAATTTATCGCTGCAAGATTTCGAGAATTTAGCGCGTCTGGTTTAGTGGCCTTGCTTGAGGCCATTCACAAATTCGGCAAGGCCGGTTTGGCGGCGGCGCTTCAGGCGCTCGCTATGCAAAATTTTCTTCGCCATCTCCACCGACTGATCGAGATCATGGTTGATGATGACATAGTCATATTCAGCCCAATGGCTCATCTCGTCTGAGGCCTTGATCATGCGGCGATTGATTTCCGATGGATCATCCTGCGCGCGGGAATAAAGACGACGCTCCAACTCATGCCATGACGGCGGCAAGATGAATACGCTCACAAGGTCATCGCGTGCTTTTTCAGCGAGCTGCTGCGTGCCCTGCCAATCGATATCGAACAAAACGTCGCGGCCAGCGGCGAGTGTATTCTCGACCGGCATGCGCGGCGTGCCGTAATAGTTTCCGAACACTTTGGCATGCTCGAGCAATTGCTCGCGGTTCACCATAAGATTGAAGTCAGTCAGGTCGACAAACTGATAATCGACGCCGTCGACTTCCTTCGGGCGCGGCGTACGCGTTGTCACCGAAATCGAGAGTGAAATTTCAGAATCCGATTCCAGCAGGCGTCGCGAGATCGTGGTTTTGCCGGCGCCGGACGGCGAGGACAAAACCATCATCAAACCGCGTCTTTGGATCGTATCGCCGAACATTGAAAAACCGGGACTTGGAGAATCTTTGGCAAACCGCCAATAGGTGATTACTATCAGCTTATAACCAGGCTTTCAAACGCTTAACCATGCGCAATCCCAAGCATATTTTGATCACAGGCGCCTCCAGCGGCATCGGCGCAGCACTCGCCAAGGCTTATGCCGCGCCCGGCATCCGGCTGTCCCTGCACGGCCTTCATCCCGAACGGCTTAAGG
>DASTLS010000159.1:0-3292 GCA_035714725.1 Alphaproteobacteria bacterium
TTCGCCTTTACTTCCTGTTATTAAGAGCGCGCCAGACCGTTGTCATGCCGGCTGCAAACCCTGTCACCATCCCGACCAGCAATCCCCACGGGTTGGACCCGAAGTAATTATCGGCCAGCCAACCGAGGCCGGTACATACCAGAACCGCCGCCAGAAAATCGAACCCGATATTGCTCATGCCGAGCGGTTTCGAGCCATCTGCAGCGTCGCTTCCCTGAGACTTGCCGGAAAGCTTGCCCTCGGCCTTAATCCGCGCCGTCATTGCGTTCAGTTTTTCGAGTTCCGGATCGTCACTCATGCTGAAAAACCGCCGCAAAATGCTGGTTTGGAGGCCGCGCGCAACCTAGGGGTGGGGAAGGTTTGAGTCAAGCCGGAAACAGGCGCTTTTTCGCCTGATAAACGCAGCAATTCGAGAGGCTTATGGCTTGGCCGGAGTTTGCGCTGCAAAAGCAGTCTGCAAAGCCTTCGTGAGCGTGGCCGGGTCGACATCTTCCTGGAAGGTGGCGATGAATTTACCGTCCGGGTTCATAAGATAGATAAGCGAGGAATGATCCATGACATAGTCATGTTCGTCCACTTGCTCGCCCTTCTTGTAATAGACCTGATATTCCTTCGCGACCGAAGAGATCTGCTGCGCGCTGCCGGTGAGGCCTACGATTTTCGGATGGAAGCTTGATGTATATTCTTTCAGCTTCGCTGGCGTATCGCGATCAGGATCGATGGTGATGAAAAGCCCCTGCACTTTCGAGACATCTGCGCCAAGCTGGTCAAAAGACTTCGCCATGCTCTGCAAACCGGTCGGGCACATATCAGGGCAATAGGTATAACCGAAATAAACCAAAAGATATTTGCCACGATAATTCGCATCGGTGACAGGCTTATTATCCTGATCGGTAAGGCTGAAAGGGCCGCCAATTTTTGCCGTGCTGGGCGGAACATCTTTATCCGCCTGAACCTGCATCGCCTGATCGCGCATTTCGGTGATGCGCATCTTGTCCTTGCCGGTCTGCATCAGCACCAACCATCCCGCCAGCAAAACACCGACAGCCACAGCAAGCGTGATTTTCAGCGCGCGCAATTCAGCGCGGTGCTTGGCTTTTTTGGAAAAGCGGTATTTGGAGAAGTTGAACATACCGCCATTCTAGCAGCATGAACGGAAAGGCCAAGACTTAGGCGAGGCTTTATCTACAAGCTTTTAGAGGACACCCAGCATACTTGCGACCAGCGGATGGCGAACAATGTCGCTATCCGTGAGTCGGACTACAGCGATGCCAGACACCTTCTCAAGCTTCCGTGCGATATCGGCCAGACCCGACATGCCTTCCAGCAAGTCGCTCTGATCCGGGTCGCCCGTCAGCACCATGGTCGAGTGCCAGCCGAGACGTGTCAGTAGCATCTTGATCTGGTTGTAGGTGCAGTTCTGCGCTTCGTCGATCACGACGAAGGCATTGTTGAGTGTACGGCCGCGCATGAAACCGATCGGCGCGATTTCAATCGTGCCATCCGCCAGATGCTGTTTCAGGCGTTTTGCCCCCATGCGGTCGTTGAGTGCGTCATAGAGGGGCCGCAAGAACGGTGCCATCTTCTCATGCATATCACCTGGCAAGAAGCCGAGCGTCTCACCCGCTTCAACAGCCGGGCGTGAGAGAACAATGCGATCAACCCTGCCCGCTTCGAGCGCCTCGACAGCGGCCGAGATAGCAAGATAGGTTTTACCGGTACCCGCAGGACCTGCGGCGACGACCAGATTGTTTTTCGCCATCGCTTCAAGAAGCAGTGACTGATTGGCATTTTGAGGTTTGATTTTGCGCACATAGCTTTGATCGCGACGATCAAAAGCTGGCTGGTTCAGAGGATCCCAGGGGGAACTCGAGGTATAAAATGGCTCTACGTTATGGGCTTTTTCGTTGCGGTTTGAGTGCTCGAAATTACGCCGTTTTCCCATTCTTGCCTCGCTTCTGTCCGTATTGTGTACGGACGTTAAACCGGGCCTTCGCACCATGCGAAAGCCTCGATAAATTCTGACGCACTCCAAGAGTTATAAGCCGCGCATGCGTTGGCGCGAAACTCCGAGATGCAAGTCTTTTTGTAATGAGAGCGTAAGGGACAGAGGCGGAGAGGTCGCAAGTGGCGAGAAGAAGATCGGTTTTCTGTTCTCTTCCAGGTTTGCTAATCTTAAAGCCTCCTGTTTTGGCCCCGAAAGGCCGTGAGCTTTTAGCTCTATTACGACTCTACGTGAGTATAGTTAATAATTCCTTACGGATTTTCAAGGGGTGCAGCGCACTCAGATGCATAATATCGTTGCGTTACCAAAAAAGTGTATCTCGCTGGCCAGTTCGCAATCGCATGCTATAAGTTTGAGACATGAAAAAAACGGCCACGAAATCCTCAACTGTCGAACGCCGCAAGCGACTCAAGCGCCGCGCGGAAGATCAGCTGCCGGATTTTCGCGACCTGATTGAGAACTCGGTCCAGGGCATTCTCGTTCACCGCAATTTCAAACCGCTCTATGCCAACGAAGCGTTCGCCAAGCTCTTTGGCTATGACAGCGCAAAAGACATTATGGCCTTGCCGCTATTGCGTCCGCTTGTGCCGCAAGATGCCTGGGCGCGTGCCGAGCAGGAATATGACGATCTCATTCGCGGGCGACGCAAATCCATCGTCACGCGCACGCGCGGACTTAGAAAAGACGGCCGCGAAATCTGGGCTGCGACGACAGAACGCCTGATCGATTGGCATGGTTCGCCGGCGGTGCAGATCAATACGCACGACATCAGCGAACAAATGGCGATTGAGCAGAACTTGCTGCAAAACGAGCAGCATCTGCGCGCCATCCTCGAAATCCTGCCTTACCCGATTTACATCGCCAATCGCGCCGACGGGCAATTGCTGTTCGTCAATCGCAAGACCTGCCTTCTCTTCCAGCGCAGCGCCGGGCAATTGCTGAAAGCACGCTCCGTTGATTTCCTTATCAATCCGCAAGAGCGCGAAGAGATGAAAAATCTGCTCGAGACCATGCCGGATATCCGCGAAGTGGAAGTTAAATTGAAAACCGGCACAGGCCGCGAATTCATGGCCGAGATCGCTGCGATTGCCATGGATTACGGCGGCAATCCCGCCGTGCTTGTCGCGCTCAACGACATCTCGCAACGCAAGGAGATGGAAGCCGAGCTTTTCAGACAAGCCAGCACGGATTCCCTTACCGGCATCAACAACCGGCGCTATTTCATGACGCAGGCTGAGCAGGAACTCCGCCGTTCTCGCCGTTTCGCGCGCGACATGTCGGTGATGA
>DASTLS010000160.1:0-3910 GCA_035714725.1 Alphaproteobacteria bacterium
CGACATTCGCCGTGATCGATGTGATCGGAGAAAGATCAATCGCCACAGGGATATCGATACCGCCCGAATGCGTCAGGCCTGAAAGTCCAGGCACGGAGCTTTCTACACCACCGACGATGCTGGAAAGCGTTTCGCCAAGGCTCGTCGGCCCATTCGTAATCGTTTCCGGCAAATTACCGATCGTGCTGCCGAGATCGCCGAGCGAGCTAATCGTATGCGTCGGGTCGGCTGCAGCTATAGTGGCCAAGACAGGCTCAACAGTTGCTACACCCGTGGCGATAACCCCATTAACGGGAGCCAGTATATTGGTGAGATCCGTTTCCACTGCCGGCGTGATCTGACTGATTGTGTGAGTGGGATCAGCTGCTGCAACAGTGTTCAGCACATTATCAACAACACTCGGTGCCGCTGTAATCGCGCCGACCGGATCGTGTGTAATGTCGGCTAGAACTGTCGTGACCGGAGCAATCGCACCACCCACAGTGCCAGTGATGGCTTGCAGGTCAGGCAGAGACGTAGCACTAAGCGATGCTCCAGCGGAGATATCGAGCCCGCCCGCTACCGGACCTGCAAGAGAGCCGATGGTATGCTCGATGCCGCCAAGCAGACCATCGATCGGCAAGCCGCTGCCGGTACCGCCTGGCAAGCCATGGCCAAGGCCACCTCCAAGATTGCCGAGGGTATTTTCGAGGCCGGAGAGCAAGCCGCCAGCACCATTCAGGGTGCCGGTGAGATCACCGACAATTGTGCCAACGGTTGAGACGGTGTTGTTCAATACGCTGCCAACCGTGGTTTCAAGATTACCAGTGATAGCAGTAACGTCATTGACCGTTGTGGTAAGAACGTTGCTAAGGGTTGTCTCCAGAACACCGGTGATGGCCGTGACATCATTCACTGTATTGTTGACGATCGATGTCGCATCATTAACAACGACACCGAGCAGGCCTGTCACATCATTCACAGTCGTGACGATAACGGGCTGCAGGATATTCGTGATGTCGTGCGTGATATTGTTGACAGTATTGAAGGTCTGATCGACGAGGTTATTCACTGTCACCGTAATCGGCCCGAGAATGCCCCCGCAATGATTGCCATTGTCGCAATCGCCACCATTGTTGGTGTTGTTATAGGTATTGTTGATCGTCGTGTTGTAATTGTTCGTGATCGTGGTGTCGTTGTTCGTCACCGTCGAGCTGCTGCTCGAACTTGTAGTTGTCGAGCTTGAGCTGCCGGTCGGCGTTTCGTTGGCCGTCGAGACGGTCGAAGGGCCGGGCAAGGCCGGTGTCGTGGTTGTAGTCGGCAGATTGTTGAATGATGTCGTCGGCGCATTAAGAGCCGAATAAGACGGGCCTACGCTTTGGATCGGGTCCGCGCCTATAGGAAGGAAGTGCGCATTGGCTGCCGGCGGGAAAGAAGGAGATGCAAATCCACCTGCAGGCAGGAAAGCATCGGCTGCGCCGATAGGGCCGGCGTCGCGCATCGCACCGCCATTCCAGTAACGTTGCGCATGCTCATCATAGGTGATGACATTGCCGATATTCAGATTACCGGTCGCGGAAAGATTTTCTACGCTATGGACGCCATGCATTTCAGCGCCATAAAGATCGGCTTCCAGAGGGCGCACACCGCTGCCATCGAGTGGAATACCTGCGAAGAGAAGATCAGCCATAATAAAATTCCTCAGTTGTGAAATGACGCCTCTTTAATGAGGCCATTAAACACCTGCAGAGTTAAAAATTGGCTAGATATGCAGCGCAAAATCCTCAAACTTTATGGACTGTATGCATGCAGTCGCCGCGCTCAAAAATTGCACGTGGATGAGAGATTTAGTCGCCGCCGTTCCCCACGCACCCGAGGACCACGTCATGCGCACGTGTTGCACGCGTCATGCAACGGCGTGACGCGTCATAAAATTATTTCTGCAGACTGCATACAGGGAGATGCGGCGCCTCTACTTTTTCTGCATAATGGATTTTAAGTGTGATGCAGCAAGAGCTGTAAGCTGATTCATCAATGAGAGAACCGGTCTATATGCGTCTCTAAAAATTTCACCCTGTTCTTTTATTGCCGCCATTTTTTCTTGATGATTCTTTGTAGCTAAAATCTTGTTGGAAGCCTCATAAACAATAATCATTAGCTCACGACATTTGGCAACAAACTCTGTTACCGTCTGATCCATCTCGGGAAAATACAGCTTTGACAACATGTCTATTTTTTCTAACAACTGGTGGTTAGTGGGCTCTGGGTTATTAAAGAAGTGATACGACCTAAGATCTTCCATATACGCGCATTGACCAATTACCGCCGTCAATAATTCTTCTAACTTTATTCTTTGGATTGTATTCCATTCCCGCGCGGTCCAATCAGCTTGATGGATTTCGGACTTAATTTCTTCGACGGAGCGAGTATTTGTTTTGAGTTGATTTAGGAGATCATCAAAATCGGCTTTGGTTGCCCAGTTCTTTCCGCGCTCTTTTGCAAACGCGCCAAAATAGGCGCCTGCTGCCGCAACCAAAAGAATCACGAATGCATATACAAAATTTTGGAACATGATCGCGCTGGCATACCGGGTGGCAAAATGGTGCCCAGGGACGGAATTGAACCGCCGACACGGGGATTTTCAATCCCCTGCTCTACCAACTGAGCTACCTGGGCATACCGCAGCAAAGGGCAAGCTTATAAGCAACGAACGTGCTGTTGTCTATACTTCCAATGGTTGCATTATTCTATGTCGCTATCGCCGTTATCAGCCGCTTCCGGGCCTTCATTTGTTTGCACCCGGTAACGTTCGCCGAGCCACCCGCCCAAGTCGATATCGGCACAGCGCTTGGAGCAAAAAGGCTCGAATTTCTCGGCTGGAATCTTCCCGCAAACCGGGCATTTTTTCACGATCGCCTGGCCCATCACATCACCACTCAAAGCCCGAGCCACGAAGCATCTGCGCAACCTCGAATAAAGGAAGACCTACGATATTGGAATAAGAACCCGCGATAAAGCGGATATGCGCAGCCGCCCTGCCCTGAATGGCATAGCCGCCGGCCTTACCGATACCCTCATCGCTTTCGACATAAGCCGCGATATCTTTTGCCGACAGCGCATGAAACGTCACGGCGCTATCGACAACGCGCGACAGCACTTTGCCCTCAGGCGTGCCGAGCGCGACGCCGGTATAAACATGATGTTTCCGGCCAGACATAAGGCGCAGGCATTCAGCAACTTCCTTCGGGTTTTCCGCTTTCGGCAAAATGCGGCGACCGACGGCCACAACCGTATCAGCGGCAAGCACATACGCCTTTGGATTTTTTGTCATCACGGCGCGAAGCTTTTCGCTTGAAAGGCGCTTGGCCAGATCGCGTGGCAGCTCGGCTTTTTCGGGCGTCTCATCGATATCGGCGGCAATTACCTTAGATGGCGTGATGCCGATATCTTTCAAGAGCGCTAAACGACGCGGCGAGCTTGATGCGAGAATGAACGGAATTGAAGATGAAGACGTTTTCTTTGAAAACATCACTTATGGCGGAACGTGATCCGTCCCTTGGAAAGATCATACGGCGTCATTTCCACATTGACCTTATCACCGACCAGAACGCGAATGCGGTTCTTGCGCATGCGGCCGGCCGTGTGGGCGATGATTTCGTGTTCGTTTTCGAGCTTCACGCGGAACATCGCATTGGGCAGCAGTTCGGTGACCACACCTGGAAACTCGAGGACTTCTTCCTTCGGCATTCGATACCTTTGCTTGGATGGCAGTTCCAGCGCCTAAAGCATGATGCCGAAAAGTGTGAAGCGGCGTTCGGACGACATCATGCACTACTCTTGATCTGGGGCCGGATTCAAACTTCAGATCGAATAGACCCGAAGTCATCCGACTCCAACCGGAATTTGCGCGGAACCTATATGATAATCGGCC
>DASTLS010000161.1:0-1961 GCA_035714725.1 Alphaproteobacteria bacterium
GGGCGGCACGAAGCTGGAGAATGTCTCGTGCGTTGAGGCGAAACACCTAATCGCTTGAGGCCAAGACATTCATCTCACATCGCAGACCGGCTCCGACACGAGTGAGTAACTGGTGCTGCGCCCGCCGGCGGGATCTTTCTCAAGGATTCCGCGCAGGAGCAAATCATTGATGTCACGCAGGGCCGTGTCTGACGATGCTTTGGTGATCGCCGCCCATTTGGCATTGGTCAGCTTGCCTTCAAAGCCGTCCAGCATTCGGTTGATGACCTTGCGCTGGCGTTCGTTCAGCGATTGCCCCCGAACCGCTTCCCAAAAACGTGCTTTATGCATCACGCCAGCGAGAATCGTTTCAGCCCCATCGAAAGCGCGGTCGAGGCAGTCCATGAACCACAACAGCCACGGTGTGATGTCCAAGCTGCCCTTCTGCGTCGATTCCAGCAGATCGTAATAGGCTTTGCGTTCGATGCGGATCTGCGCGGACATGCTGTAGAAACGCTGCGCTGTTCCTTCCGCACGTGCCAATGCAAGATCGGCTATGGCGCGGGCGATGCGCCCATTTCCGTCATCAAAGGGGTGTATTGTGACAAACCACAGATGCGCAATTCCAGCTTTCAGCACCGGATCAGGCGTCGCGGACTCGAACCAGTCGAGGAAGCGCGTCATTTCTGTGTCGAGATGCGCTGATCTGGGGGCTTCATAATGGACGCGCTCGCGGCCGATAGGGCCCGAGACCACCTGCATTGCGCCACTCTCGGCGGTGCGCCATGATCCCACGGTGATGCGGCTCATACCGCTACGCCCCGTTGGAAACAGCGCCGCGTGCCAGTTGAACAGCCGTTCCGCAGTCAGCGACTGCATATAGTTTTGGGTAGCGTCCAGCATCATTTCCACGACGCCTTCGACGCTTCGATCGGCCTCGACCAAGCCGCCAATGTCCATGCCTAGACGGCGGGCGATGGATGAACGCACCTGCTCCCTGTCCAGTATCTCACCTTCGATCTCGCTGGATTTAAGCACATCTTCGGTCAAGGTTTGTAACACAGCTTCCGCGCGTAGCGGGAAGCCGAGTGCTTCCATGTGGCCGATCAACCGTCCTTGGCGATGCCGCACGGCAGCGAGTGGCTGGGCAAGCGTCTCGGCGCTCCAGCGCAAATCCGGCCAGCCTGGCAGCTCGTGTATATATGTCATAATCACCGCACCTTTTGCGGTGATTATAGAGCACGTTCACTGCAAAAGGCAAGGATATTCACCGCATATGATGCGGTGAATAGGAGCGGTAATCGCCGCATCTCCCAAAGAGTGGATTTCATCGGCCGTGGATCAGATTCGTCGACGGCCTTTCAAACGGGGCAGCAGGCAACTGGATTTTTAAGGGAGTAATCGGCTTATAAGCGATTAACCCACCAAAAAACGGCGTCAATGCTGGAAAATGAGCGGCCTTGCCCGTCCGTTTGAATCGCGTCACGAGGAGAGTGCAATTACCGATTCTCCTGGGTTTTCTGCTTCGATTCTCAACTTCGCGATATGCTCTGAACAGACCTCATGCACAATGGTGCCGAGAATGGCTATCCTCCCTTTTATCCAGTCAAGTTCTTCGAGCGAGATATCAAAATGCCTCGAATACTTTCCCTTTCTATAACCATCCTTGAGCCTTTGATACATGGCGCGATCGGCGTGGGTCACGCGCGGCCAAGCCTCAAATAACCGTCTATCAAGACCTTCTGCCAAGCTTCTGAGAAACACGATATTTGTGCTGCGAGGAGCATAAAACGTAAATGTCGCTACCACGCATTTATATAGTTTTTCTGTGGACTGGTGAAAATCAAATGCCGCGTCACTATGCCAATTTTTTTCATAGCAGATTTCAGCGAGAGTGAACCGCCGCATAGCTGCGGGGAACAGATCCTCGAAATATTCCTTTGCCATAAGATGCGCCTGTTCAGGCGTCTTCGGCTTGGGTT
>DASTLS010000162.1:0-5255 GCA_035714725.1 Alphaproteobacteria bacterium
CGATATTGGCAACGCCGTGATAGCTGGCCGGTTGTCCCACACGCCCGGCATTCACGGCATAAACGCCGAATTTGGGACGCAAGTGATCGCCGAGCGCGATGTTTGCCGTCGGCACACTCATCTGCCGCCCGCGCTGATCGCCCTTTTGAATAATGCCGCTGATCGACCAGGGACGGCCAAGAATATGCTCTGCTGTTTTCAGATCGCCCGCTTGCAGCGCCTCGCGCGTACGAGACGATGACATAATCTCCCCCTGCGCATCGCGGAACGGCGTGACTTCGGTGACACCTATATTATGCGGCGCCAGCCAGGCGCGGAGATTTTTCATATCTCCGGCGCGATTATGGCCGAAGACGAAATCAAACCCGGCAATCGCGTGCTGCGCGCCGCAGGTCTTGAGCAGGATATCATCGACAAAGCTATGCGCAGGCAGATCGGCGAATTCCTTGGTAAAGGGAATGACGACGACATCTTCAATGCCAAGCGCTTTCAGCAATCTGGTCTTGGCAGGTGCAGGCGTGAGGCGGAACGGCGGGATGTGCGGCTTGAAGAGAGACCTAGGATGCGGCTCAAGCGTCAGAACGCGCGCCGGAACACCCATATTGCGAGCTTTTTCGAGTGCCGCGCTGATGACGGCTTTGTGCCCGAGATGCACGCCGTCGAAATTGCCGAGCGCGAACACGCCGCCCTTCGCAACCGATGCATCGATGTTTTGAAAAGCTGGAAGTGACATCGATACTTTCGGCACAAGTTTCGGAGCGCGCATGATACGAAGAAAAGCTGACAAACCTCAAGGCTTCCTTTAGGTTACAACCCATGCTTGAGCGCCCAGCCCTTTCCGCCAGCAAGTTTTGTGAATTGAGCGACGGCAAGCGCCTGCGCTACGTCCTGCACGAGCCTGAGAAAGCACGTGGCACGCTTCTTATCGCGCCGGGCCGTCGTGAATTTATCGAAAAGAAATTCTCTGAAATGGGTCAGGAATTTCTGCAACGCGGCTTTCGTTTGATATTTTTCGAATGGCGCGGACAAGGATTATCCGACCGTTATCTTGCAGGATCGCATCATCAACGCGATCATATTTCCAGTTTCGATACGCATCTCGACGATCTCAGCCAGTTTTATGACAAGGTTGTGAAGCCGTGCCAGAGCGGCCCCCTGCTCGTTACCGGTCACTCGATGGGCGCGCATCTTATTCTCCGCTGGCTGATCGAACGGCAGATGGTGAATGCCGTTGCGGGTGTGCTTTTAACCGCGCCGATGCTGGCCTTGAGCGCAATGCCGGTGCAAGCGCTCGCAAAGGCAATGACATGGACGGCAATGCGCCTTGGTCATGGCGCGGATTATGGCCCTGCGCAACATGATTACGGTCCGCAGGATATGAAGTTTGAGCACAATCCGCTCAACCATGATCCCGACCGGTTTGAGATCATTCAAAAATATTTCACAGCCTATCCAGAACTTACCGTTGGCGGCGTGACATGGGCATGGCTCGATGCCGCGCTGCATTCCCTCCATCACATTCAACAGCGCAAATATTTCGATCACCTTACATTGCCGCTGTTGAACATCGTCGGTAGCGCCGATCACGTCACGCCCGCGAATGAAATAAGCCATATCGTCAAACGCATGCCGCAAGCGCAGAACGTCGTTATTCCCGATGCGCTCCACGATATTTTGAACGAGGCTAATCTTTATCGCCTCGAAGCGTGGAAGCATATCGACGGGTTTTTGACGAAGCTTAAAGTTTGAAAATCAGCTGCGCGCTGCGTGGTGTGATCGTAATTTCTGTCTCGGCACCAATCGGTAGCGTCGTGATGTAACGGCCATGACCGCACGGAAAATCGAAACATAGCGGCACATCCGCCGGCACCACGCTTTCGACAATCTGGCGGAAGGTGCGGCCATAAGGCTTTTGCCCCGGCTTCGCAAAACCGTTTTCGCCATCAGCAACATCAATCATCTCGCCAACAATCACGGCGCGAACTTTATCGAACCGCCCCGCGAGGCGAAGATGCTGCAGCTTTTCATCGAGCTTATACAAAACTTCATCGACATCTTCGATGAAGAGAATGGCTTTATCACCCGACCAATCGTAATCCGTGCTCATGAGAAGCTCGAGGCGGGTAATATTGCCACCGACAAGCACGCCTTGCGCACTGCCCGGCCTCACGCCATCGACATCGTAATTGCAGGTGAAGTGTTTTGTCTTTGATATCAGCAACGCGAGCATATCAGTTAGCACGCGCGGATCGGGATCATGACCGAAATTCCAACCGAGCGGGCCATGATATGTTACGAAGCCGCACTTCTTCGTAATCGCATTTTGCAGCAGAGAAATATCGGAATAGCCGATGAAGGGCTTCGGGTTTTTCTTGATCAGCTTGTAATCGAGCTTGTCGAGAATGCGAATGGCATTGCATCCGCCGCGCGAACATAAAATCGCATCGATATTTTTATCGGCGAACATGTCATTGAGTGCACCGGCGCGATCGGCATCACTGCCGGCCATCTGACCTTCTTTGAGGAAATTCTGCGGATGAATGACGACCTTATAACCCTTCGCCTCAAACGCAGCTTTCGATTGCTCGAGCCACTCCGGCTCCGGCCAGCGCGCGGGGGATAAGATTCCGATGGTGCCGCCGGGCTTCAGAGGTGGCGGAAAACGGTTTGCAGACATAGGACTTCCGGGAGCAATTGGACTCTATCTAAACCCATGCTATCACACAGTTTCATCTGCGGGAGAGGCAAAAGTGAGCGATAACGATACCGGCCTTTTGAAACTGATTCACGACACCAAAGCGGTTTCGATATGGAATCGCCGCACCGGCCCCGTCTTCTGGTACGCCGCCAGCGTCCCCGGCCCCTTCTACGTTAATACCGAGCTTGTGATCGGCCCGGAACTTTCGGCCATGCTGCTCGAGAAAATCACAGCGATCATCGCCGAGACGCCAGATGCACCTTCACGCGCGAAGAAGCTGAACGAACTTATCCTGGGCTCTTACGAAAAGAACGCGCAGTTCAAGCAAGTTATCGCTGCCATGGTGGCAAAAGCCAAAAAGGAATTTCCCGCTGGCAGTTATGACCTCGTCTCCGGCGGCGAGCGGCGCGACTGGCTATTTTCCATCCCCTTCGCCAAAGAAACCGGCGCGCGCCACGCGTTCTTGTTCAAGAACGGCGAGATTTATTCCGAACAGCCCTACAAAGCCGGCGAACGCGCTATGCATATCGCCGATCTGATCAACAATGCCGCAAGCTATTTTGATCTCTGGTTCCCAATTCTGACCAAGGCCGGGCTGAAGCCCGCCGGCACGCTCTGCGTCAATACGCGCGGCACTAACGGCGTAAGGAAGCTTGAAGAAGCGGGGCAAAAGACTGTGGCTATGAATGGTGTCGATGTCGGATTCTTTGAGCAGTCCTTGGCCAATAAGCTGATCGACGACGGCACGCTAACTGAAATCACCACCTACTTTGCCTCCCCCAAAGATTGGGCCGAGCAATATCTGATGCGCGATACAAAGCTGTTTGATGTCGGTGGCCTCGATAAAAAATCATTCGAACGGCTGCAATCGTTCTTTACGAATGATCCATGGGCGCTAAAAAACGGCCATGAAAATTTCTTCGCTGATATGCGAACGGAAATTGCGAAACGCCTAAAAGCTTAAGTGCGCTTGCCGTTTACGGGATCGATGCCGCGTTGCATCGTCATACGCGCTGCCTGGCGGTCGATATAACTGTTCACCATACCAACTTTGTTTTCGCGGATGAGCGAGCGTACCGGATCGCCGTTGTTGTTTTCTTCGGTAAAAACATAACGCAGGTAAGGACCGGCAGAAGTTAGCGTTTGATGCCACGCCGCCGTCAGGCCCTGCGCCAGCATATAATTCGCAGCATGCCCGATGCTTTGCTCGGCAAGATGCATGAGACCCATGAAACTTTCTTCGACGGAGCCCGCATGGATGGTCGTGATAACCAAGTGGCCTGTGGTTGCCGCACGCAAAATCTGTTCTGCCGCACGCGGTGAGCGCACTTCGCCGACGAGCAAATAACGCGGCGTCCAACGCAGCGCACGTTTCAAAGGCGTTGCCCAATCTTCTTCGTTGTTGACCTGCACCTGATAACAGTACCCGTAATCGCCGACGGGACCATCGAGCATATATTCGACCGGGTCTTCAACCGTGAGGCCGACGCCGCCGAAACGCTTGAGATAATCCGCAAGCAGCGCGAACGATGTTGTGGTTTTACCGTGACCTGTCGGGCCCGAGATTAAAATCAAGCCGTCACGTTGGCCGAGGCGTCGCAGATGGTCACAAAGATGCGGCGCAATCGCCAATTCCTCGAGCGTCGGAACGCGCGAACTGATGCGGCGGAGAATGACCCATTCCTGCCCATTCGCGAGCCGCTGATAGGATTGGCGGAAACGCATGCCGTCATACATATAAGATGAATCCGGATTTTCCAGATTCTTCAAAAGCTCTTCGGCGATCTTCATGCTCTCGACGCGATACTGGTCCGGCAAAACGCGGCTCCAGTTGTTCGTATAATCGCGGCCCGGCGTGCGGAAACGAGCCTGCCCTCTGCCACCCGCATCGATGCGGACATACAAATCCATGAAGGGCAGGTCACTTAATTTGGTGCTGCCGCCCGGAATGGGGCGAGCGCTATCGTTGACGGGCAGCGTCATGCATCACTTCTTGGTTGTCGTTGTGGACGGCGTAAAAACAACCGGCGTCGGCGCAAAGCCCGGCGTTGCGGGAGGCTGACCGGTAGCCGTTGCAGTCGGATTAGCAAGGCGCGCGGCCTGACGATCAATATAGGTCGACAACATGCCGATCTTGTTTTCGCGAATGAGCGAACGCACAGGATCGCCCGGCGAATCCGGCTCAGTGAACAGATATTTAATGTAAGGGCCGCTTTCGCGCATCGTCTGATAGATGAGACCGGTCAAACCTGCTGCGAGAATGTTTTGCACGCCCGGGCCCATGGCTTGTTCGGCAAGGAAGATAAGCCCCATAAGGGCCTCTTCCGGCGCGCCGGCATGGACGGTAGTAATAACCAAGTGGCCCGTGGTTGCAGCACGAAGCAATTGTTCCGCTGCCTTCGGCGTACGAATTTCACCGACATATATATAGCGCGGCGCCCAACGCAGGGCGCGCTTCAGCGAAACCGCCCAATCTTCTTCCTGATGAACTTCGACCTGGAAGCAATGACCACCGTCACCGTGACGGCCTTTGAGCATGAATTCGACCGGATCTTCG
>DASTLS010000163.1:0-1553 GCA_035714725.1 Alphaproteobacteria bacterium
ATTCATCCCACTCACCAGCACGCGACCCTCATCCGGCGCATAAAGCCCGGCCATCAGTTCCAGCAACGTCGTTTTGCCGCTACCAGATAGACCGGTGATCGCAATCGTATCGCCTGGCGCAATTGCGAGATTCACGTCGTCGAGGATGGGCTGCTCGTGCGTATAGCCAAACGTGACATGCTCAAGACGTACTTCACCGTGATTAAAGCTGAGATCTTCGTCATGCAGGAATTGGCGACGGGGTAGTTTAATCAAGTCGCTGAGACGTCGCTTCGCCACGCTGATATCCTGAAAACGCACCCACATTGCGAGACCGCGCTGCAAAGGCTGCATCACCTGACCGGAAAGCAGAACGCACGCGATCAAAGTGCCAACGCTGATATGCGCGCCGACAGCCATCGGCGCACCGGCGCAGATAACGGCAACTGTCATCAACTGGCCGAAGCCATAGCTCATGGAACCGGCAAGACCATGCGTGCACGCGATGGAATAATTGACCGGCCCGCTCTCGCGCTGAACTTCTTCAAAACGTCGCGTCATCGGCGCCTCAAGGCACATGGCTTTGATGCTGTGCACCGCCTGTAAGGCTGTGGTGATAAAACTGTAACGGCGGCTATCTTGCTCCTCACGCTGATGCATGAGATCGCGCAGCTTCTCGCCCTGTTTCCAGGAAATCGCAACGAAGATGCCGAGAACGGCGCACGGCACCAACGCCAGCCAATGCGCGAGATAGGCCTCTAGGCCTATGAATACGCAGATAAACGGCACATCGATTAACAGCGTCACCATCATCTGGCCGCCGAAATAATCCTTGAGGCGCGAAGCGGCGCCAACATCCTGCGCGAGGCTTGTCGGCGTCACTTTCGATGTATTGCGCGGCTCGGATTCCAACACGCGCTGCAGGGCATATGTAGCAGCTTCCTGCTCAAACGCAGCGCCATTCAGGCCCGTCACCATGCTGCGGCAAGAGCGCAGGAGGAATTCGATAAACGCAGCGGCCACAACACCAAGCGACAAGATAAGAAGCGTATCTTCCGCGCGGTTGGAGAGAATGCGGTCATAAACCTGCATCGTCATCAACGGCAGCGCGAGCGCCAGCGCATTCACGATCAGCGATGATGACAGCAACAATCCAAAATGGGCAGGACGCGAGAAGTGAAATCCAGACAGCATGAAAACCTTCCGGTGGGCTACGGGAAATAAATTAGGCGCAAGGATTTAAGGCCTCGTAAGCGGAACACATGCAGGCGCATGCATTCCGCTCCTCAGCCATCAGAGTAAGTGATGAATGATGTGATCGAGACCAGAGTCGTGGGTGACAGGTGCCGGAGCCGGTGCTGTTGGAGCTGCAACCGATGCCGTGCCCGCAAAGAGCGCACCCGCATCGATAGGCGCCGGCAAGATCGCGGCCACATTGGTAAGCGCCGTGAGTATGCCGGCATCATGCGACGTATCGATAGGCGCCGATGACAACAAAGATACATCGGCCGCTACATCCAATATCGGCGAGAGTGCAACAGTCGGTGATGTCGGCGGCAGAATATCGACATTCG
>DASTLS010000164.1:0-11050 GCA_035714725.1 Alphaproteobacteria bacterium
GGCACAGGCGTAATGGCTCCGGCATTGGCCGATGCCGCTGCAAAATCGACATCGCCCACAAGCCTTGTTTTGCCGGGGTTTGCGGGATCATCCACGCGGTTGATACCGACATCGACAACAATGGCGCCGGGCTTAACCCAATCGCCTTTGACGAAATTCGGCTTGCCGATGGCTGCGACGAGGATGTCTGCGGCACGGCATTCTTCAGGCAAATTCTTGGTGCGGGAATGGGTGATCGTGACAGTGCAATCGGCTTGCAGCAGAAGTTGCGCAACCGGCTTGCCGACAATGTTGGAGCGGCCAAGTACAACGGCTTTTTTGCCGGCGAGATCTTTCGTCGCTTCCTTGATCAGGATCATGCAGCCTTGCGGTGTGCAGGGCACGAAGCTTGGCAAGCCGAGATTGAGCTTGCCGGCGTTCACCGGATGAAAGCCATCGACATCTTTGGCGGGATCAATCGCGGCAATCACCGCTTGCGCATCGATCTGCTTCGGCAGCGGCAGCTGAACCAGAATGCCATGGACGGCTTTATCATTGTTGAGATTCTGGATCATATCCAGCAATTGCGCCTGAGTGGTCTCGACGGACATGCGATGCGTCCAAGACGCCATGCCGACTTCCTCGGCGGCCTTGCCTTTGTTGCGGACATACACCTGGCTGGCAGGGTCTTCCCCGACGAGAACAACGGCGAGACCGGGGGTAATGCCGAGCGCTTTAATTTCTTCAGCGATTTTTTGGCGCAGCTTTTTCGCTGCCGCTGCGCCGTCGAGTATCTGCGCGGCCATCAAATCACCAGATGGCGGATGAAGGATTGCAGAAACATGATGATGAAGATCAAAATCAGCGGAGATAGATCAAGCCCGCCGACGGAAGGCACCAACTTGCGGATGGGTTGCAGCAACGGCTCGGTGAGGCGAAACAGGAAATCGCCAATCACCTGCACAAAGCGGTTATGCGCGTTAATGATATTGAAGGCGACGAGCCAGCTGAGGACCGCGCCGATGATCAAGACCCAGATATAGAAATCGAGCACCGCGTAAGTGATTTCAAGAATGGCGGCGATCAGGGCATTACCGGGATTCATCAGGCACCTTTGGAGATTGGGATGCCTTATTTATCAAGGAAAATAGGGATTCCCGCAAGGGCTGGAAACTGGCGGAGACAGAGGGATTCGAACCCTCGATACGGGTTTACCCCGTATATCGGTTTAGCAAACCGACGCCTTCAGCCACTCGGCCATGTCTCCGGCCCGCTCTTTATAGCAGACCTGATTTGGCTGTCGAGTTGAAGAAAGTGCCCATTTCAAAAGTGTTTTTCTTGCCTTTGCCGCGGCAAACCCGGCTTTGGCTTTAGGGTCGAGCAGAACTTGCAACCCACAATCGGAAAACATAACGTACTTTTAGAAAAGCTCGGAAGGTAAGTTCCATGCCAATGACCAATTATCTCAGCGTGTCACAGATTAGGGCCGCGCGCGCCATACTGAATTGGTCGCAGGAAGAGCTAGCTACTGCCACCAAACTTTCCGTCGCCACTATTCGTAAACTTGAGCTCGGCTATATCTCGCCGCGCGAAGAGACCACGCGTAATATTCGCCGTGCTTTCGAAGATGCCGAACTCGAATTTCTTGATCCTGATGGTGTCAGGCGCAGACCGGAAGAAATAAGAATATATCAGGGGCATGAAGGGGGCAGGGCTTTTTATGACGATGTTTATGAAACCCTGAGAAAGTCGGGGGGCGATATGGTTATTCTGAATGCCTCTGACAAAACGCACTTTCGAGACATTATCGGTGATTATTGCGCCTTTCACACGGAGCGAATGGCCGCTCTATGCAAGTCAAACCGAGTTAAGAAGATACTGACTGAGGATAGGATAAATCTGTTGGCAACCGATTACGTCGAATATCGCTATATGTCGAAGCATTACATAGACCCAGTGCCTTTTTACATTTACGGAAACAAGTATGCGATTATCATGACGGAGGTTGTTCCCGGTCCCAAAATAATGGTGATTGAATCGCGCAATTTGGCCGACGCCTATCGTCGCCAATTTTATTCGATGTGGGACAAGGCGGTACCGCTCAATCCACCTGCGGAAAAACCAATCACAACAACGCGTCGTAAAAGCCGGTGAGTATTAAGACGTTATTATGCTGCACCTCTTTGCTGCTATGTCTGGCAGCGTGCGAGACTATTCAGCCGCCGTGTGAGCCGCGGCCGAAAGGCAATCCGGTTTATGTCGTGGGGCAGGGATGGCATGCGGAAATCGGCATTCCGGTCGAGCAGTTAGGGCCGCATCTCTCGGCGTTCCGTAAAACATTTTCTGGTGCCAAAGTATTGATGTTCGGCTACGGCAAAAAGACATTCTTCACCGCTCCCGCAGACGATATCAGCGAATATATTCTTGGGCCCGTGCCGGGGCCGGCAGCGATCCATGTGGTTGGTCTTAGCGTAACGCCACTCGAAGCCTATCCGGAAGGCAGCACGGTTGTTCTGCGCACGACAAGAGAAGGCAGCAGGGCGCTTGCGGAATATGTCTGGAGCGATCTCGCGAAAGACGATGCGGGTAAGCTCGTCTTTCTTTCGCGCAGCAGCGATCCGGACGGCCTCTTCTATGGTGCCGTAAGCGAATACAACCTCTTCCACACATGCAACACCTGGACGGCCGACGCGCTCGAGAAAGCCGGATTGCCGGTTTCAGGCGATAGCGTCGTTTTCTCCGGCCAAGTTATGGACCAGGTAGAAGAGGCTGCAGAAGCTCAGTGCAAAGCTAATTAATATTGATGCGTCGTTGTTGTCGTCACTTCGCCGCTGGCCGGTGGTACGACAACAGTCGTGTGTTGCGGAGGCGGTGCTCCTTCGCCGCTGCTGGATGAGCAAGCTGCGAGCATCAAAAGAGCGCCCGCGAGAATTGTGCGTGTCATTGTTTTCTGTGCCATTGAAATCCCCATTGAACTGTTAACCGGCGAAACTTTACCGAGTTAAATTGTCATTGTTCGCATGTAAGAAACGAATGCGGTTATAGGCAATTGCCGCAGTACCATTTTTACTCGGGCTTTATGTTGTCAGCGGTGTTGGGGTGTGATTGACTGAAGCACTTCCTCTTTTCCGGTGCACTTCATGCTTTCCAAAATCTGCCGCTTTCTGCTTGTTCTTAGTTTTGTGACGCTGGGAGGATTTTCCATGGCGCATGCCGATGATCAATTGCCCGCTTACGTTGGTGAGCATGTCAAAACACCGCTGCAGGAAGTGGGGCACGGTACATACCGCAAGCTTGGCTTCCGCGTTTACGAGGCGAGCCTTTGGGCGCCCGGTGGGACGTGGGATGCGAACAAGCCTTACGCGCTGAAACTTCATTACACGCGCGATGTTTCGAAAGACACTTTGAGCGACACCGTTGTTGACGACATTCGCGATCAGAATGTTACTGATGACGCGACCTTCACGCGCTGGGAAGGAACGTTGCGTAAAGTTCTGCCTGCGGTCGATGATGGCGATACCATGATCGGCATTGCGATGCCGGGAAAACATTCGCTCCTGTTTCATAATGGTGTCGAGATCGCGCGCATCGATGACGCCGCTCTCAGCAACGCCTTTTTCAATGTCTGGCTCGGCAACGGTGCCGACGAAGACCTGCGCGCCAAGCTGCTCGGCCAAAAAGATTAAGGCTTTTCCGCTGGCATATGCGTTGCATGTTTTAAGGCGTGCTTCGCGGACGAATTTGCCAAAAACCCCGCAATAACAGGCTTTCTCCGCGGCATGCTGCAAAACCTTAACCGGTTTTGGCGGCAAGAATTTCCCATGCAAGCGGCAGAAACAGGTGCGTTATGAGCGTTTCAGGCATCGGCAGCTACGGCTCCTTCATCTCCCAATATCCCACACAGCAGTCGAGCGCTGCTCAGGCAACAGGCGTTGGGTCCGGCATCACGGATACATCTGACAGCGCACAAACCCCCGAACAGGCTTTCATGAATTACATGAAAGAGTCACCCGCGCAGCGCATGATCGATGAATGGTTGAAAGCGCATGGGTTGACAGAAGAGTCGCTACAAAAACTGCCGGCGGCACAACGCGAGGCGGTTGAAAAGCAGATGGCTCAGGACATCAAGCAGCAATTGGAGCAAAAAGCTACCGCCGATAAAACTGTCAAAGGCGGAATTCTCGTTTAAGATTTTCCATCGTCGCGTGTGTAAAAAATTTACCGAAGTGAATTTCGGTTACGCACGCATGTTTCCAAATAATTCTCTCTTAACGCTTGGCCGCGTAAGCAGAGTCATACGGAATTCGTATGCTCGGAAACGGCCATGGATGATCTGCTTAACGACTTTGTCAGCGAAACCGTCGAAAGCCTGACGCAAATCGACGCCGAGCTTGTGCGGCTCGAGCAGACGCCGAACGACCCCGAGCTTCTCGGCAGCATTTTCCGTCTCGTCCACACCATCAAGGGAACCTGCGGTTTTATTGGGCTGCAGCGGCTGGAGCGCGTCGCGCATGCGGGTGAAAATATCCTCGGCAAATTCCGCGATGGCATTCTTCCGGTAACGCCGGAAGCTGTGACGCTCATCCTCAAATCTATCGACACCATCCAATTTCTTGTCGGCGAGTTGCGCGCAAATGGTGCGGAGCCTGACGGCGAAGATGGTGAATTAATCGCGCTGCTCAATGCTTTTGCCGATCGCGATCCTGGCGCTGCAGTCGTGGCTGAGGTAAAGCCGACGATTGTTGAGGTGAAGGAAGCTGTGGCCGCAGCGCCGGTGGTCGTGCCTGATGAGCATGGTTTTGTGCCGGTGCCGGCAGAAGCGGCTGAAGCGCCACAACTGCCGAAACCTCCGGCAGATAGGCCAAAACCCGTTGCGGCCGAAGGTGAGGCTGCAAACGCCGGTGCAACAGTACGCGTTGGTATCGAAGCGCTTGAGCATCTTATGACAATGGTGAGCGAGCTCGTGCTTACGCGCAACCAGCTTTTGCAAATCCTGCGCAGCCAGATGGACGGGCCGTTTAGCGCGCCGTTGCATCGGCTCAATCAGGTGACGTCGGAATTGCAGGAAGGCGTGATGAAAACCCGCATGCAGCCGATCTGCAACGCGTGGTCGAAGTTGCCGCGCATCGTGCGCGATCTTGCGGTTGAAACCGGCAAGAAGATCGAACTGCAGATGAATGGCGGCGATACGGAGCTTGATCGGCAGGTGTTGGAGCTGATCAAGGACCCGCTCACGCATATGGTGCGCAATTCGGGAGATCATGGGATTGAGACGCCTGCTGAGCGGCGCGCCGCAGGTAAATCCGAAGTCAGCACCATTACGCTTAACGCCTATCACGAGGGCGGCCACATCATTATTGAGATTGCGGATGATGGGCGTGGTCTTGCGATTGATAAGATCAAAGCGAAGGCGCTGCAGAATGGCCTAGCTACTGCCGAAGAATTACAAGGCATGAGTGATCAACAGATCATGCAGTTCATTTTCAAGGCCGGCTTCTCGACGGCGGCGACTGTCAGCGCAATTTCAGGCCGCGGCGTCGGTATGGATGTCGTGCGCACGAACATCGAAAAGATCGGCGGCACTATCGATATGCAATCGGTACAAGGCAAGGGCACGAAGTTCCAGATCAAGATCCCCCTAACGCTCGCCATCATCTCGGCGCTCATCGTCGAATGCATGAGCGAGCGTTTTGCTATTCCGCAAACCGGCGTTGTTGAACTGGTGCATGCTTCGGCCAACAGCGAGCATCGGATCGAGCTGATCAACGACACGCCCGTTCTGCGCCTCAGAAAACGGCTTTTACCCCTGATTTCATTGCGCGAAACGCTCGGTCTCGGCGAGGCTAATATCAAGCCGGATGATCATGCTTTCATCATCGTGGCGCAGGTCGGCAACAGTAATTTCGGCCTCATTGTCGATCGCGTGCATGACACGGAAGAAATTGTCGTGAAGCCTGTGTCTTCTCTTCTGCGCTCCATTGGTGTGTTCTCCGGCAATACGATCCTGGGCGATGGCCAGGTGATCATGATCCTCGATATGAACGGTATCGTGGCCGAAGTCGGGGGCATCGCGAATGAAACGGCGTCTGCAGTTACAGAAGATGCCGCTGCGCGTCACAAAGCTGAATCGCACGCATTTTTATTGTTTCAGGCGCAAGACGGCATCGCGAAGGCCGTACCGCTCTCGCTCGTCGCGCGTCTGGAAGAAATCGACCGTGCGCGCATCGAATATGCCGGTGGCACGGCGATGATGCAGTATCGCGGCGGCTTGATGCCGCTCATCCCGATGGATGGCGAGGAAATGCCGGGGCGGGAAGGCAAGCAGAAAATTCTCGTTTTCTCCGACCGTGGCCGTCATATGGGCCTGATGGTCGAGCAGATCGTCGATATTGTCGAAGAGCGTCTGCAGATCGATTTGTCGAGCAAGCGCCCGGGCTACCTCGGGACATCCGTCATCGATGAGCACGCAACGGATATCATCGATGCCGACTATTATCTGCGCAAAGCATGCGACGACTGGTTCAATGTCGCGACTGACGGCGCTTTTGGCGACAAGAACGTGCGCCGCGTTTTGATGGTGGACGATAGCCGCTTCTTCCTCAATTTGATGAAACCGGTGCTGACGATTGCAGGATATGACGTCACCGCTGTCGAGAATCCGTTGGATGCGCTGAAATTGCAGGACGCCGGCGAAGATTATGATGTCATCGTCAGCGATATCGAAATGCCGGGCATGAATGGCTTTGAGTTTGTGACCGCACTGCGCAGCAAAGGCCGGTGGTCCGGGCTTCCCATCGTCGCGATGTCATCGCACGCGACCTCCCGCGATTTTGACCGCGGTCGTCAGGCAGGTTTTACCAGCTATATTGCCAAACATAACCGAGAAGGTCTGCTGAATTTCCTCGCCAGCAATTTCAATGATCTTTCGTCTGAAGCGATGGAGGTGCGGGCATGAGCGCACTTCTGAAGCCAGTAGAGAATTGCGAGGCACAGCGCGAATTTGTCACTTTCAGCGTGATGGACCAGCTGTTTGGTATTCCTGTCTTACAGGTGCGCGAAGTTTTGCATGCGCCATCGATTGCGCCGATACCGCTGGCACCGCCGGAAATTGCCGGTTCGATCAATTTGCGCGGGCGTATCGTCACCGCTGTCGATGTGCGCCGTCGCCTCAATCTTCCGCCCGCGAAGGATGCCGGGATGAGCATCGTGGTCGATCATCATGGCGAGCTTTACAGCTTGATCATCGATCGCGCGGGCGACGTTATTAGCCTGAAAGCCGAAGATTGCGAGGACAATCCTGCCACGCTCGATCCGCAATGGCAGGAAGTGGCAAGCGGTATCTATAGCCTCGAGAACACGCTGCTTGTCGTGCTCGACACCTCACGCCTTTTGCGCCTCGCGCGCCCGACCGAAATCAACTGATCATCACACAAAGGAGAAGACCCATGTTTGCTATCGCTGCCTCGCAAAATAACGAACAAAAAGCCAAGCTGGAAGCGATTGATAAATCGCAAGCCGTAATCGAGTTCTTGCTCGATGGCACAATTTTGAACGCAAATCAAAATTTTCTCGACACGATGAATTACACACTTGAGGAAATTCGCGGCAAGCATCACAGCATGTTCGTGCCGTCGGATATCCGTTCAAGCATGGAATACAAGCAGTTCTGGGACAGCCTCAATCGCGGTGAATATCATAGCGATGATTTCAAGCGCGTCGGCAAAGGCGGGCGCGAGGTTTGGATTCACGGCAGCTATAACCCCGTGTTTGATCGTTCGGGTAAACCCTGCAAAGTCATCAAATATGCCGTCGATATCACCGACCAAAAGCTGAAAGCGGCAGATTATGAAGGTCAGATTGCGGCGATCAACAAATCGCAGGCGGTGATCGAGTTCAATATGGACGGCACTATTTTGAACGCGAACGAAAATTTCCTGAATGCCGTCGGCTATCGCCTTGATGAAATCAAAGGCAAACATCACAGCATGTTTGTCGATGCCGAATATCGCGGCAGCGTGGCATATCAACAATTCTGGGCCGCACTCAATCGCGGCGAATATCAGACAGGCGAATACAAGCGTTTCGGCAAAGGCGGACGGGAGATTTGGATTCAGGCGTCCTACAACCCGATCTTGGGTCTCGATGGCAAGCCATGCAAGGTCGTGAAGTTTGCATCCGATACCACGAAGCAGGTACAGACACGCCTTAACAACGAACGCGCGAGCCGGGTGATTACCGAAAATATCGGTGAGATCTCGCAGGCGATTTCGCAAGCGAGCCAGCAATCCTCAGAGACTGCGACGGCTTCCGGCCAGACGTCGGCCAATGTGCAGGCGATTGCGGCGGGTGCTGAGGAGCTCAATGCTTCAGTCAAGGAAATCACGCATAGCATGGACAAATCGCGCGCGCTTGCCGATGAAGCCGTAAATAATGTGAAGACGGCCGATGAGGCAACGCAGAAGCTCACGAACGCCGCGCAATCCATGAGCGGTATTGTCGAGCTTATTCAAAACATCGCGAGCCAGATTAATTTGCTAGCGTTGAATGCAACGATTGAATCGGCGCGGGCAGGAGAGGCGGGGAAGGGTTTCGCCGTCGTTGCGAATGAAGTCAAAAACCTCGCTAACCAGGCGAAGGGTGCCACGGATCAGATCTCTCAGGAAATCGACGGTGTGCAGAAAGTCTCCGTCAATGTTGCGGATGCGCTCACCGCGATCAAGAAATCGATCGATAGCGTGCGCGAATATGTCACGACGACGGCAGGTGCGGTTGATCAGCAAAGCTCCGTCGCGCGCGAGATGTCATCCAACATGCAATCGATGGCGACTGCTGTCACAGCGATCAGTCACAATGCGACCGAGATTGCCAAGGCAACCGATCATGCGAATACCGCGACGCTTAAGGTCAAAGACGCCGTCGCGGTTCTGGCAGGCTAACCCATGCCGTCCTGTCTCATCGTCGATGACAGCAAAGTCATCCGCCGCCTTGCGCGCAGTCTGTGCGAGGCAGAGGGCTTTGAGTGTGTCGAGGCCGAAAATGGCCGTCTCGCGCTGGAGGCATGCAGCAAAGGGCTGCCCGACTTTATGCTTGTCGACTGGAACATGCCGGAGATGGATGGGATCACGTTCGTCACGGCGCTGCGCAAGCTGCCGGGTGGCGATAAGCCCGTCATCGTTCTCTGCACAACAGAGAATGACATGACGCATATTGCAACGGCGATGAAAGCGGGCGTGAACGAATATATCATGAAGCCGTTTGATCGGCCGATTTTGCGCAGCAAGCTGGAGATCCTCGGCTTCGCCTTGCAAGACGCGTGCTGAATGGATATGGGGCCGATTGCAGCCAGAGCCGCGCCACCAACGCCTGTATGCCGCGTGATGGTGGTGGATGACAGCTCGCTGATGCGCGGGCTGATGATGAATTATCTTTATCGTGCCGAAGGGTGCGAAGTTGTCGCAGTTGCCACCAATGGTGCGGAGGCTGTTGAGAAACTGAAACACCAGCCGGTCGATGTCATCATCCTTGATATCGAAATGCCGGTGATGGATGGGTTGAGCGCGATTGCGCCGTTGAAGGCCGTCGATCGTTCCGTGCAGATTGTGATGGCATCAACCCTGACGCAGCGAAATGCCGCGATCAGCCTGCGTGCGCTTGCACTCGGCGCCAGCGATTATATTCCAAAGCCAACCGCAGCCGAACATTCGGCAGAAGGCGGTAGCGGTTTCCGGCATATGTTGCTTGAGAAAGTGCGGGAGCTGGGCAAGGTCGCGCATACGCATGTTTTGCGTGCGCCTTTGCAGCAAAAAGTTCCTGCGGCGGCAGTTAAATTACGGCCGATGCCGGTAGAAAAACCGGAGATCATCGCGATTGCATCCTCAACAGGGGGGCCGCAAGCGCTGATCAATCTGATCGCGAAGCTGGGTAAGCATCTGCCGCCGGTTGTTATCACGCAGCACATGCCACCGTTTTTTACGACCAGCCTTGCACAGAACATTGCCGCGCAGTGCGGCGTGATATGCGCGGAAGCCGTGGATGGCGAAGTGCTAAAATACGGCCATTATTATATCGCACCTGGCGATTTTCATTTGACCGTGAGCGGGCACTCCGGAAACGCTGTGGCTAGTCTCAATAAAGAGCAGCCGGAAAATTTCTGTCGTCCATCCGCCAATCCGATGCTGCGTTCAATAGCTGCTGTATATGGCAAAAATGCTCTGGCGCTTGTGCTGACAGGCATGGGGCAGGATGGCTGCACGGGTTGCGATGCGATTGTGAAGGCGGGCGGCGCTGTATTCGCACAGGATGAAGCGACCAGCGTTGTCTGGGGCATGCCGGGCGCTGTGGCGAATGCGGGGCTTTGCTCAGCTGTGATGCCGCTTGAGGATATGGCGAGATCAGTCCTGAAATTGGCGGGCGTATGACGCCGGCAGATTTCGAAACCTTCGCGACACTTGTGCGCCAGCGCTCCGGCCTTATTGTTACTGCCGATAAAGCCTATCTGTTTGAATCGCGCCTTACGCCTTTACTGCGAACCTGGAATATGACCGAGCTTTCACAACTTGCTGAAGCTGTTCGCATGCGCCGTGACGAGGCGATCATGCGGCAGATCACGGAGTCGATGACGACGAACGAGTCCTTTTTCTTTCGCGATAATGGGCAGTATGAGCAGCTTAAGAAAACTTTGCTGCCGGAATTTCTCAAGGCACGAGCGACGCGGAAGAAACTCCGTATTTGGTCGGCGGCATGCTCGAGCGGGCAGGAAGCTTATTCGCTCGGTATGCTATGGCTTGAGAATGCACCGCTTGGCTGGAGTATCGAGATACTCGGCACGGATTTATCGGCGGCGATGGTCGACCGTGCGCGGCAGGGTGTTTATACGCAATTTGAGGTGCAGCGCGGCTTGCCTGTCACGCATCTGATGCGCCATTTCACGCAAGTGGAGGAGGGGCAGTGGCAGGTGAGCGAAGCGCTGCGCGATATTGCCAATTTTCAGGAAGGCAATCTCGTCGCAGGGCCGCATCCCGCAGGGCCGTTCGATGTGATTTTCTGCCGCAATGTGCTGATCTATTTCGAT
>DASTLS010000165.1:0-3041 GCA_035714725.1 Alphaproteobacteria bacterium
GACCATCGCCCGCTTTCTGCAGCACGTTTGCGACGCGTTTTGGCCTCTTCGCCGAGGCCGTTTTCAGCCACCTACCGGTTAGCGATTACGTCAATAAAAACAGGCAAATAAACGCTTTTTAACGCCTTCCAACTGATACGAAATTTGAAGTAATTCCCGCGTCTGCACACAAACCGCGGATATGCGCACGTTTTTGCATCTCGCCCAAAACTGTTTTGAATTTTGAACTATGCAGATATCGCTCAAATGCGAGGCAAATTTAACGCGGCCCTAAGCGCCGCATGGGATAATGCATCATTCGGTTTTTCAATGAGTTTTTTGCCTCAGGATTGAATTTTTATGGCAACGCGATTTCGCATGTCTGTAAGCCGCTTCCGAATTTTCCGACGCTCCCAAAAGGGCACGACGGCGACGGAAATGGCGTTGCTCGCGCCGGTCTTCTTTCTGCTGCTGATCGGCATCACCGAATTCATGCTGATCATCACGGCGCAGCAACTGATTGAGAACGCATCGTTCAACGCATCGCGTCTCGCCAAGACCGGCTTCGTTGCAAGCGGCAGCACACAGTCTGCGACTGTGCTGCAAGTGCTCACCAATGAGCTGAACTCTTTCGGCAGCCTGATCGATACCAGCAAACTCACGACGACATCCACCGCCTATGCCGATTTCCAGGTTATCGGTGCCGGCGGCACGAATGGCTACGGCACGGAACAGCAGATCGTCGTTTATACCGTTACATATCCATGGAAGCTCTTTACGCCGCTGCTCGGGCAGATCGTCGGCACGTGGGATACTTCCAGCCAGAGCTGGGTCCTGAATCTCTCTTCACGAATCGTGGTGCGCAATGAGCCGTATAGCAACTAAATTTGGGCGGCTCCGCCGCACAATCTCCAACCGCGCACGTCGCGGCGTGGCTGCTGTCGAGTTCGCGCTTACGATGCCGATCTGGATCACGCTTTTGCTGGGTGCCAGTGATGCGGCTTATTGCATGCTGATCAATGAACGTGTCGACCGCATCGCCTACAGCGTCACCGACATCGTGACACAGTACCAAACCATCACTGTCGCTAACCTCAACGATATTGTGCAGGCAGCATCGCAATTGATGGAGCCGTTCAGCTTCGGCTCTAAGGGCGTTGTGATCGTGACCTCGGTTTATAAGGCTGCCGGCAAAAATCCCACAATCTGCTGGCAATATACCGGCGGTGGCACCTCGAATAAGGGCAGCCAAATCGGCTCTATCGGCGGCGTCCCGACCTTGCCGAATGGATTGGTTCTGAACGATAATGACAATGTCATCATTTCCGAGGTCTATTACGATTTCTCGCCGATGTTCATTAGCGAGAATCTAATGACGTCAAACACCATCTACCGAACTGCTGTGTACAAGCCGCGACTGAGCCCCCTGACCAACACTCCTTCGTAAGGAGGATATCATGACCATGCATCTGAATTTCCGTTCTTTGCTCCTTCTGCTGCGCCGGTTCTACCGGTCCGAAGCGGGCATGACGTTGCCGCTCCTTGCCATTTCGATGGTGATGATCACGGGCATGGTTGGCGTGGCGATCGATACGGCGCGCGCCCAGTTGGTGCAGTCGAAACTGCAATTCTCACTCGACGCTGCAGGCCTCGCCGGCGGCTCGACCGTCAGCACATCAAGCCTGCAGACCGAAGTGCAGAAATATTTGAACAGCAACTTCAACGGTTACCTTGGTTCAACCGTTACCAGCACAAACGTGACGCCGAACACATCAAACACCATCATCAACCTGTCGGCGACAGCCCAATTACCCACGACCTTTATGAATGCGCTGAATATTCCGACCATGACGGTTAGCGCAACATCGCAAGTCACGCGCGCCGTCACAGGTGTTGAACTTGTGCTCGTGCTCGATAATACGGGATCAATGACGGCCTCGGCCGGCGGCAGTTCGAGCAAAATTCAGGCGCTGCAAACCGCCGCGACTTCGCTTGTGAACACATTATTCTCCGGCAATCCGCAGGCGGGCAAATTGTGGATCGGCGTGGTGCCTTTCTCGCAAGCCGTCAATATCGGTACAGGCCATCCCACCTGGATGAACACGACTTACGACAACACCATCAGCAGCATGCCGCTTGCGACTGGCCCCGGTTGGGGCTCGACAAGCTGGGCGGGTTGCGTTGACGCCCGCCAGAGCGGGTATGACGTAACGGATGACGTTCCAACCACGAGCACCTCAGCCACTTTGTTCAACCAATATTACTGGCCGAGCGATAATCTCAATTATGGATCACCGTGGAACAACACGCCGAACTCGACTTATAACTCATGGGCAACACCCAATTATAAGCGCTGCAACAGTAGCGGCGGGAGTTGCACGACCACGTCGGGTGTGGGCAGTTGCTCAACCAGCGGCGGTCATACCTGCACGCTGACAAGCTACTCTTATTCAACGCTCGACACGACGCATGGCGGTCCGAACGATCTGTGCCCACAACAGGTCACCCCGATGACGAATGTGCAATCGACATTGACGACCGCCATCAACTCCATGACGGCTCAAGGCGATACCATCATCAGCGAAGGCCTTGCTTGGGGCTGGCGCATGCTGTCGCCGAAGTGGCAAGGCTTCTGGGGCGGCACGATGAATAGCAATGGCTTGCCTCTCGCCTATAATACAAAAGGCATGGCGAAAGCCGTTGTGCTCCTGACCGACGGCGCCAACACAATCGACAATCAGGCCCACGGCGCCTATTGGTTCCTTGAGAACAATCGCACCGGCTCGACCAGTTCAAGCACCGCCGTTACTAAGATGGACACCAAGACGCTCTCGATCTGCAATGCGATGAAGGCTCAGGGCATTTATGTGTATACAATCGCCCTCGGCACGGACACGACGACATCGTCGCTTGCCTTGCTGCAAAGCTGCGCTACGGCGTCGAATTACTACTTTAATTCGCCGTCGACATCGCAATTGTCGTCCGTTTTCAGCACTATTGGCGACTCGCTTTCCAACCTGCGCGTGAGCCAGTAACCTGAGGCCGTCGACCCACCTTCGAGT
>DASTLS010000166.1:0-12086 GCA_035714725.1 Alphaproteobacteria bacterium
GAACTGACAACAGCACTCCACTACGTTTTCAAGACGCCTGAAGACATCGTCATTTGGGACGTCGGCCATCAGGCTTATCCGCACAAGATTTTGACCGGTCGCCGCGACCGTATCCGCACGCTACGTCAGGGCGGTGGCCTCTCCGGTTTCACCAAGCGCAGCGAGAGCGAATATGATCCGTTCGGCGCCGCGCACAGCTCGACATCGATCTCAGCCGCATTCGGTTACGCCGTCGGTCGCGATTTCAAGCGCAAGAAGAACAACGTCATCGCCGTGATCGGCGACGGCTCGATCAGCGCCGGCATGGCTTACGAAGCCATGAACAATGCAGGTGCTTCGGACTCGCGCCTGATCGTCATCCTCAACGACAACGACATGTCGATTGCGCCGCCGACCGGCGCCATGAGCGCATACCTCTCGCGTATCGTGTCATCGAAGGAATATCGCAACCTCCGCCATATCGCGAAGGAGTTCGCCAAGATCTTCCCGCGTCGCCTGAAAGAAGCGGCGAATAAGGCTGAACGCTATGCCCGCGGCATGGTCACCGGCGGTACGTTGTTCGAAGAATTGGGTTTCTATTATGTCGGCCCGATCGATGGTCATAATCTCGAGCATCTGGTTCCGGTTTTGGAAAATGTCCGTGACGACCCGCAGGGCGGCCCGGTTTTGATCCACGTTGTCACGCAGAAGGGCCATGGCTACGCGCCGGCCGAAGCATCTGCCGACAAGCTGCATGCCGTGCAGCCGAAGTTCAACGTCGTGAAGACGGCGGAAGAAAAAGCCAAGGAACCTGTGAAGGTTTCCAAGCCGACCTATACGCAAGTCTATGCCAAGGCGCTCATCGCTGAAGCGGAACATGACAATCGCGTTCTTGCGATCACAGCTGCGATGCCGTCGGGCACAGGCCTTGATATCTTCGGCAAGAAGTTCCCCGAACGCACATTCGATGTGGGTATTGCTGAACAGCATGCCGTCACATTCGCGGCAGGTCTTGCATGCGAAGGCTTCAAGCCGTTCTGCACGATCTACTCAACCTTCTTGCAACGCGCCTATGACCAGTTGGTTCATGACGTTGTTCTGCAGAAGCTGCCGGTCCGCTTCATGATGGATCGCGCCGGCCTCGTCGGTAACGACGGCTGCACGCACGCAGGTGCTTTCGACCTCGCATATCTCGGCTGCTTGCCGGGCATCGTTGAAATGGCGCCGGGCGACGAAATTGAAATGATGCATATGGTGGCAACTGCTGCTGCCATCGACGACATGCCGTCCTGCATCCGTTATCCGCGCGGCGAAGGCATGGGCCTGCAACTGCCGGAACGCGGTCAGGTTCTGGCTATCGGCAAAGGTCGCATCGTGAAGGAAGGCTCGAAAGTTGCCATCCTCAATCTCGGTACACGCCTCGCCGAATGCCGCAAGGCAGCGGAAGAGCTGGATGCCCGCGGCCTCAGCACCACCATCGCCGATATGCGTTTCGCGAAGCCTATCGATATGGATTTAGTCAAGCGCCTCGCCAACAATCATGAAGTGCTGATCACCATCGAAGAAGGTTCGATTGGCGGCTTCGGCAGCCATGTTGTGCATCATCTTGCCAATGACGGCATGCTTGATCGCGGCCTGAAGATCCGCGTCATGACGCTGCCGGACATGCTGCAGGATCACAACACGCAGGTGAAGCAGTATGACGAAGCGGCCTTGAACGCGCGTCATATCGTGGCGAAAGCGCTCGAAGCGCTTGGCCATGTTGAAGCTGCGGCGGCGACGATCAGCGCCTGAGATTTTTAAACGGACGTATTTTAAGAACGGCACTTAATATTAAGTGAGCTACAGATGAAGCACGCCTTGTTTACAGAATTCAGTTGCGCAGATGATTTGCTGCCCGATTCATTGCGCTATGATGTAGCAGCGGCACTCGATCTCGATTCCCTTGAAAGCCGAAATGGGGTTATCAAAGCCAAGCCGTATATAGAACTGACAACGCTTAGGCTTGACCTCACATTGCAATGTCACTTCCATACGGGTGGCGTTAATTTTGATGTCGAAAATCCAGACGATCCCGACAAAAAGCTGTATGGATGTGTACTAGCACGCAACAGTTTTGATCCGCGCACTCTGAAGCAATACCTCTATTTTCGCGATGAAGCTATGCGTAACCCCCACGTTCTGTTTCAAGAGGCTTATGGCAAAGAACGCAAACGCGTTCACGATCTACTCGGGCAAATTGCCCTCGCGAAACTCACCTCCCGTGGATTGAATTTTGAAGACATGTCTGGCGCGCACAAAGCAATGCGAGAAGTTGTAAATCTTTGGTTCGGCATTCTTGAAGCCCGCAAATTGAAACCCGAAGCCCGCACGGTCTCGGCACCTGAAAACGTTCCTCCATCTGCTACTCCGGCCTGCAACTAAATCGCCGTTGTTGCATTGCTTTCTGCCGATAAGCTTGGCTGAACAGCATGTTAGGCGGTATCAAAAACCTGCTCGTTTTTGGCGTTTTTATTGATATAAAAGGCATAGTTTTGCCTGATTTGGGCGTATTATGAGTGCTTCCCGAAGCGGCCCTTAATCCAGTGAGTGATGAGCCATGAAACGCATTTGCCTTTTCGCCGTGCTAATGATGCTGAGCCTGCCTTTGGCAGCGCATGCGGCACCCGCCACGCATTCGCATGCAGCCGCAGCGCCGCAACCTGTTGCCGCTTCGGCCTCCGATGTCGTGCGTAATTTCTACGCCACTCTGGTGGACTCCATGAAGCAAGGCGATCAGATCGGTTTCGCCGGCCGTTTCAAAAAACTCGATCCCGCCGTGAAGGCCGCGTTCGACATGCCGACCATGACGCGTTTCGCCGTTGGCTCTGTCTGGACCAAGGCGACGCCGGATGAGCAGCAGCAGTTGATCAGCGCGTTCTCGGATTTCAGCACGGCGAATTACGCCAGCCAGTTCAAAGCCTATAACGACGAGCAGTTCGAAGTTGTAGACGAAAAGCCGTCACCCGGCGGCGTGATTGTTGAGACAACGCTGACGCCGAAGGGCGCCGCGCCTGTCGCGCTCAATTACATGATGCACAAGGACGACAAAGGCAATTATCGCATCGTCGATGTTTACCTGAACGGCACCATTAGCCAGCTGGCGACGCGTCGTTCGGAGTTCAACGCCATTGTCGATCGTGATGGCATCCCGGCTCTCGTCAATTCGCTCGATGAAAAATCGAAGCAGATGGGGCCGTCGTAAGTTTTCTTAACATCGTAAAAACACCTGATTTTAAAGGCGCTGTGCCCTCTTCCGGCCGGCGCCTTTCACCTTGAAAAAACATGCTCAACATCTCCCGCCTCGCTTTGATCCTCACGATTGTGTTGCTGGCGAATTTCGGCGTCTGGGCACTCGTTAATCAAAGCGTCAGCGAGCGCGCCTGGGGCGGTGTCATCAACGGCCTGTCTTACAGCGGCTATCAGGAAGGCGACGAAGCCAATCACACATCCGATGCCGACCTTGAACGCGACATGGCGACGCTCGAGGGTCACAGCATGGCAGTCCGTATTTACGGCGTCGGCGACGGGCTCGATCGCATTGTGCCGATTGCGGCGCGCCATCATCTCAACGTCAATCTCGGCGCATGGCTCTCAAAAGATGCAGGTGCCAATGCGCAAGAAGTCGCGCATGCCATCGACATCACCAACGCCAATCCGAACGTCAAGCGCCTGATCGTCGGCAACGAAGCTATTTTGCGCGATGATATTTCACCGAGCGACCTAATTGCCCTCATCGAACGCGTGAAACGCCAGGTAAATGTGCCTGTTTCGACCGCCGAGCCATGGCACGTCTGGCTGAAATACCCGGAACTCGCCAACAGCGTCGATTTCATCACTGTGCATATCCTTCCCTATTGGGAAGGCGTGCCCGAAGACGGTGCGATTGGTTATGTGATGTATCGTATCGGCCAACTGCAGGCCGCATTCCCGCAGAAACACATCTATATCGGTGAAGTCGGATGGCCGAGCGAAGGCGAATGGGTCAAAGGCGCCGAGCCTTCGCAGATCAATCAGGCCAAATTTATCCGCGACTTCCTGAACGTGGCGAGCGAGCAGCGGCTCGATTACTCCATTGTCGAAGCGTTCGATGCGCCTTGGAAGCGCGGCATCGAAGGCACCGTCGGCGCACATTGGGGCTTATGGAACGTCGAGCATCAGCCAAAATTCGCCATGAGCGGCTCCATTGTTGAATCCAGCCGCTGGTTGCTGGGCTGCGCGATGGCATCCCTTCTCGCCTTCCTGCCGATCCAGTGGTTCGTGCGCCGCCGCCAGAATTTGAAATTCACCGGCCAGCTTTTCTATGCCGGTCTTATTCAGTCGGTCGCTTCGATTCTCATTTGGGCGATCATGGCGGCACTTGCCGAGAAAATTCTCGACGCCAACCTCATCGCCTGGATTCTCCTCATCGGCGCACAGGTCGTTCTGCTCGCACTGTTGCTGGTCGATGGCCTTGAGCTCACCGAAGTGCTTTGGACCAATGATCGCAAGCGTTTCTTCCAGCCGCATGAAGGTTGGGAGCCCGGAATGGATGCGCCGAAAGTCTCCATCCATGTGCCTTGCTATAACGAACCGCCGCATATGGTGATCGAAACGCTCGATGCGCTGGCGAAGCTCAATTATCCGAATTTCGAAGTGCTCGTCATCGATAACAACACGAAAGACGAAGCCGTCTGGAAACCGCTTGAAGAGCATTGCGCCAAGTTAGGTGCACGTTTCCGCTTCTTCCATCTGCCGAAATGGCCGGGCTTTAAAGCCGGCGCCCTGAATTTCGCGCTCGCGCAAACCGCGCTCGATGCCACGATCATCGGCGTGATCGACAGCGATTACGTTGTCACTCCCAATTGGCTGCGCGGCACGCTGCCCTATTTCGACAAGCAGGATGTTGCGTTTGTGCAGGCGCCGCAGGATTATCGCGATAGCGGCGAGAACAGCTTTAAGCGCATGTGCTATTGGGAATATGCCGGTTTCTTCCATATCGGCATGGTGGAGCGTAACGAACGTAACGCGATCATTCAGCACGGCACCATGACGCTAATCCGCAAATCGGCGATGCAGCGCCTCGGCGGCTGGGCCGAATGGTGCATATGTGAAGACGCCGAGCTTGGTCTGCGCCTCTTCGAAACCGGCTATGAAGCCGTTTATATGAACCATTCTTTCGGTCGCGGGCTGATGCCGGATAATTTTAGCGCCTACAAAACGCAGCGTTTCCGTTGGGCCTATGGCGCTGTGCAAATTCTGAAGAAGCATTGGCGCGATTTGGCCGAAGGCCGCACGCTGTCACGCGGCCAGCGTTATCATTTCATCACCGGCTGGTTGCCCTGGTTTGCCGACGCCGCACATATTGTGTTTGCCTGTGCCGCCATCCTTTGGTCGATCTTGCTGATGTTCAAGCTGGTGGAATTCCCACCCGCCGTTTTTCTTGTGCCTACGCTCAGCGTTTTTGTGTTCAAAGTCGTGGCCGGTTTCTGCCTCTATCACGCGCGCATCACCTGCGGTTGGCGCGACCGCTTGAACGCAGCCGTCGCGGGCATGGCGCTTTCGCATGCTGTGGCACGCGCCGTATGGCAGGGCATGTTCACATCCAATACGCCGTTCTTCCGCACGCCGAAATGCGCCGATCAACCCGCTATGGCGCAGGCTTTCCTCATGGCGCGCGAGGAAATCTCCCTGCTTTTGGCGCTTGTGACATGCGCGGTTGCTATTCTGATTAAATTTGATACCAGCAATCGCGACGCGATTTTATGGACGGGCATGCTGACGGTGCAGACTTTGCCTTATTGGGCGGCGCTGTATGTTTCCACGATTAATGCGTTACCGAACCGCCCCGAGCAGCCGGCGCTCAACGCCCCAGATCAAGCTCAGCCTGCTCGCTAATCGGCGGGTGAACGAGAACCTTATCAACGCGGCGGCCATCCATATCGACGACTTCGAACCGCGCATCTTCCCATCGGAAATAATCGCCAGCTGACGGTAAGCGTCGCAGCTGTTCGATCACGAAACCGGCGAGCGTGTGGAAATCGCCCTCGCCGCGCATATTCTTAAGGCCAAGCAGATTTTCGACTTCATCGAGCGGCGTCATACCATCGATCAACCAGCTACCATCTTCGCGCTGGAAGGGTTTGTCTTCCGCTTCCTGCCCGCGCTCCGGCAGATCGCCCGTAATGGCTTGCAGAATGTCGGTAATCGAGACGATGCCCTGCACGCTGCCATATTCATCGGCAACCACAGCGATATGCTGTCCTGATTGCTTGAACTGATCGAGAAGGCGCAAAACCGGCGTTGTATCCGGCATGATAAGCGGCGGGCGCATCACGGTTTTCAACGCAAGCGGATGGCCATCGAATGCTGCGTTGAGAATGTCTTTGGCATGCACTACGCCGATGATTTCTTCGAGATCGCCGCGCGAGACAGGAAAACGGCTATAGCCACTGTTGCGAATGGCTTTCTTGTGCTCTTCCGCACTATCTCCGGCATCGAGCCAGACCATATCGAGGCGCGGCGTCATAATCGTACGAACGGTGCGGTCCGCCATGCGCATAACGCCTTCGAGCATATCGCGCTCGGCAGGCTTGATGATGCCGCTCTCGGCGCTTTCGGCGATCAGGCCTTTAACCTCATCTTCCGTTACTACCACTTCTTTCGGATTGGCGAGGCGTAGAAGGCGCAATGAGATTTCGGTTGAATGACGCAACATCCACACCACGGGTGCGGCAATGGTCGCAAAAAAGCCCATGGCAAAAGCAACTTTGCGCGCGATGGGCTCGGCATAAGAAAGACCAATGCGCTTCGGCAGCAACTCACCGATCACGAGATTAAAATAGGTAACACCAGCAACGGTAATCGCGAGAGCCGCAGCTTCTCCATCCGGCGCGATCCAGGAAATGGTGTTAAGATAAACGGCAAAATGTCGCGCGAGCGTTGCACCTGAGAATGCGCCGGCAAAAACGCTGTTCAGCGTCATGCCGATCTGAACGATGGAAAGGAACGAGGCCGGATCTTCCGCCATTTTCAGCGCGAGACCTGCGCCCTTGTCGCCCTCTTCCGCCATCTGCTTAAGGCGAATGCGGCGCGCAGAAACAATCGCTAATTCCGACATGGCGAAAAAGCCATTCAGCAAAATCAGCAGAAAAACGACGACAAGTTCAGCCGTTAGGGACAACGAACAGTCCTCATGCAGCTTGGAAGGATGACCAGGGTGCGCACATCGCGTTGTAATCTAATGGCTTTTCCTGCGTCGCGCAACATCGCCTCGCTCGACAGTGGATAAAGATGTGATAAGCTTCTCGCATGAACAACTTAATGCCATTTCTTCTGACTTTTATTGCCGGCCTTGCCATCGGCGGCGCTGCCGTTTGGGTGATTTCCCGCGCGAGCCTGAAAGACCAGTTCAAGGCAATTGCCGCGGATACGCTTCGCCAAAATCATGAAGCTTTCTTGCAGCTCGCCGAAGGTCGCTTGAAGCAAAGCGAGCAAGCGGCTGCGGCCACGCTCGATAAACGCACCACCGCAATCGATGAGATGGTGAAGCCGGTCAAGGAATCGCTGCAGAAAATGGATGCGCAAATTCAGGCGCTCGAAGTGAAGCGTGAAGGCGCCTACACCGAGCTCGTGAAGATGGTGCAGCTGTCGCAGGAAACGCAGCAGCAATTACGCGGCGAAACCAGCCAGTTGCTGCAAGCCCTCCGCACGCCCAACACGCGCGGTCGCTGGGGCGAAATGCAGTTAAAGCGCATCCTCGAAATGACAGGCATGTCGGCTCATGCCAAGGATTTCTCGGCCCAATATAGCGTTGCGAGTGAAGACGGCACGCTGCGTCCCGACTTCATTATCCATCTGCCGGGTGAGCGTTGCATCGTTGTGGATAGCAAGGTGCCATTAGCATCATACCTCGATGCGTCACAGACCACCGATGATACTACCCGCCAAAACGCGCTGAAACAGCATGCGCGGCAGGTACGCGAGCATGTGCGTTCATTAAGTTCCAAAGCTTATTGGGATCAGATCGAAGGCACGCCGGAATTTGTTGTTCTCTTCATGCCCGGCGATCACTTCCTCAGCGCCGCGCTCGATGGCGATGCCGAACTCATGGATTACAGCGTGGCGCAGAAAGTTATTCTCGCGACGCCGATGACTCTGATCGCCCTGCTCCGCACCGTGGCCTATGGCTGGCGGCAGGAAAATTTGCGAGATAATGTGCGGAAAATCGGCGCTTTGGGTAGTGAACTTTATGCGTCGTTACTCACGATGTCGAACCACATTACATCGCTTGGCGGGAAGCTCAGCGGTGCTCTTGAAAGCTACAACAGCATGATCGGCAGCCTCGAGCGTAATGTGCTGAGCAAGGCCCGTCGTTTAAGGGAATTTGGTGCGGCGAAAGACGGTAAAGCGCTACCGGAAGCGCTGGAGCCGATTGATCTTCAAACGCGCAATCTCAGCATTGCCGATAACGCAGCGAACGAAGACGCGGCTTAAAACTCTTTAGCGATTATCGGAAGGCCGGTGCCGAGGCGATAACTGCGTTTCGGCTCTTCGTTACGACGAAGATCGTTATTAAGGTTGTGAAGGCCGCTCTTGCCAGGATTTCCTTCGGGCACTTCTTCTTTAGTGAAAAGCATCGGCTGCGCTTTATCTTTTATATTTCGCTCGCTGACCGATGGGCGACCAACGACCTCACCACTGAGCGAACGGATGTCACCCCTGTAATCGGCGATAATCGGCACCTCTTCTTTGGTGAAAAGCATGGGCTCTTTTTCCGGCTCCGGCTTTTTTTTCTTGATTGTTATTTCGCCTTTCGCGGAAGTCGGATTACTTTCTGCTTGCTCTGCTTTTCTTTGCTCGGCATTGCGATAAGCGTTGCCTGCAACACACATCCATTGTTCTTCAGTGATGCCGGCTTCCTTTAATCCACCCGCACGATCGACTGTTCTCAACAGTTGCCGCTTCAACCGCTTCCTGCTGTCCCCCGTTGTCACGGCAATTTTCTGCATAAGCTCAGTGGCACGGTTACGCGTGCCCAATTGCATGACCTCCATCAACTCGCGTGGATCGATTTCGTTGGCAAGAGGATGTCCGAGCGCACGAGCGCCACGAACAGTATCGATCTGCGCGATGTTATCCTGACCTGTGCGTGCCAGAAATTTTGCTTGTTCCCATGCCCTGCGGACATGCTTGGCTTTAAGCACTACAAAAGACATATGCTTCACCTAAAAATCACTGAAATATGAGGTATTTGTAGGAAAAAATGGCCTTTTCGTTCAACCGGCACATTGTTTTCACTATTATCCTTTAGAATCAGTCTGTTAGCCTTCGCCACGATCATGTTATAAAGTGGCCTGTCTTTATTATGTTGAGTTGAGCATGTCGATACCCATCCGCATCATCCCCGACCCCGTTTTGCGCGAAAAGGCACAGCCGGTCAGCGCTGTCGATAAGCGCGTCGCCAAATTCATGGAAGAGATGCTGGAGTCGATGTACACGCATCACGGCATCGGCCTTGCCGCCAATCAGGTCGGCTCGCTCGAGCGCGTAATCACGGTCGATGTCTCGGAAGAGCGCAACGGCACAAAAGCGCTCATGATGGCAAACCCGGAAATCATCTGGCACGATCCGGAAGCGACTTTTACTTACAAAGAAGGTTGCCTCTCCATCCCCGATCAATATGCGGAAGTGACGCGTCCGAAGCGCATCCGCCTTACCTATCTCGATCGCTCCGGCAAGAAACAGGAAATGGAGGCCGAAGATTTGCTGAGCCAATGCATTCAGCACGAGATTGATCATCTGAATGGTGTGCTGTTCATCGATTACCTTTCGAAGCTGAAGCGCGGCATGATCGAGCGCAAGGTCGAGAAAGCGCAGCGCGCCAAAGCCGACGACGAACATATTCTCTAAACCAATGACAAAACTCCGCATCGCTTTCATGGGCACGCCTGATTTTGCGGTGCCGGGCCTCCGCGCACTGAAAGATGCGGGGCACGACATCGTTGCGGTTTATTCGCAGCCGCCGAAACCGGCAGGCCGCGGTCAGCAAATCCAGAAATCGCCGATGCATCGCGCGGGCGAAGAAATGGGTATTCCCGTCCACACACCAAAATCGCTGCGCAATGCGGAAGAACAAAAAATCTTCACTGATCTCAAGCTCGATATCGCTGTGGTCGCTGCTTATGGCCTCATCCTGCCGAAAGCTATTTTGGATGCTCCGAAATTTGGTTGCCTCAATATTCACGCCTCGCTCCTGCCGCGCTGGCGTGGAGCCGCGCCGATCCAACGCGCGATACTCGCCGGCGACAGCCAATCCGGAGTTACGATCATGCAGATGGATGAAGGCCTCGATACCGGCGCGATGCTGCTGGCGGATAAAGTCGCGATCACGGATAAAACGACGGCAGGTTCGCTCCATGACGATCTCATGGCGATGGGATCGAAGCTGATTATCAAAGCGGTCGAGGGCCGTGCGAATGGAACACTGAAAGCCACGCCGCAACCGGAAGCGGGTGTAACCTATGCCGCCAAACTGACGCGCGAAGACGGCCGCATTGATTGGTCTAAATCAGCATCCGAAATCGAGCGTCAGATACGCGGGCTTCAGCCATGGCCGGGCTGCTTCTTCATGCTCGGCAACGAAGCGATCAAGGTCCAAGGCGCTGAAATCGCCGATAAATCCGGCACTCCCGGCACTCTCTTGGCTGACGATTTCACTGTCGCGTGCGGCGAGAAATCGCTCCGTCTGACCAGCGTTCAACGCGCAGGCAAGAACGCAACCGATGGCGCATCCTTCCTGCGCGGCCAGCGCATTTCTATCGGCCAGAAATTATGACGCGCTGGAAAATTACGGTTGAATATGACGGTGCCGGTTTTTGCGGCTGGCAACGGCAAGCGCATGATCTGTCTGTTCAGCAAGTTCTCGAAGACGCCGTGCAGAAATTTTCCGGTGAGACGGTCACGCTGCATGTTGCGGGCCGCACCGATACCGGCGTGCATGCCGAAACGCAAGTCGCACATTTCGATCTGAACAAGGAATTTCCGGCGGACACAATTCGCGATGCGATGAACTTTCATGTTCGACCGCATCGCGTCGTGGTGCTGAAGGCGGAAGCTGTATCGAACGATTTTCACGCACGATTCAGCGCGCTTGATCGCAGCTACCGATACCAAATCCTTAATCGCCGCGCGCCGCCAGCGCTGATGAACGATGTTACATGGCATGTGCCGAAGCCGCTCGATATCGCCCGCATGCAGGAGGCGGCGAATGTCATGCTCGGCAAGCACGACTTCTCGACGTTCCGCGCGGCCGATTGCCAATCCAACTCGCCGATCAAAACTCTCGATAAATTTGATATTCGCCGTGAAGACGAACTAGTGATCTGCGATGTCGGTGCACGCTCATTTCTCTATCACCAGGTGCGCAACATGGTCGGCACGCTTGTGATGGTCGGAACCGGACAATGGAGCGTCGGGGATTTCAAAACCGCGTTCGAAGCGAAGGACCGCACGAAAGGCGGCCCTACTGCGCCACCGCAAGGCCTGTTCTTCGTCGGCGTAAGTTATTCCAAAGACTAGGCAACTATTTTGAAATCACTTTCATCCTTTACATACTCCCGCAACCGGGACTAGAAAACAGCCCGCGCAGTTCGCTGCGTCCCGCCTCCTAAGTCCCCCACGCCCCTATCCGGGCCAGTTTTTTCGGTATCGATACATCATGAAGCGCCCCCGCTTCCAGTTTGTGCTGCCCATTGTTTTGGGCCTAGTTGTGCTGTCGGCTTGCTCCGCTAACCCTGGCGACGAGATCGATCCGGCTGGCCATTTGAATCGCGACGATTATCTCAGCCTTCGCACGCGCGGAACGGATGCTCAAGAAGCGCAACAGAATATGGCGCCGCCTCCGATACCCGATATGCCGATGGAAGTCGTGCCGCCACCGCCACCCGCGCTCGGCAGCGACAAGCGCGTGAGCGTGACGGTGACGGATACAGTGCCTGTGCGCGATGTGCTGCTCGAGCTTGCACGCGAAGCGAAAGTGAATTTAGAACTCGATCCGCATATTCAGGGCAGCATCATTTTCTCTGCAC
>DASTLS010000167.1:0-3154 GCA_035714725.1 Alphaproteobacteria bacterium
ATAAGCCTTTCTGTATCTTCGATACCCATGCCGGCATGGGACGCTATGACATGCGCGACCCGCGTGCGGAGAAAACCAACGAAGCTCAGGAAGGTATTCAAACCCTCCTCGCGGCGCCACATCTGCCGGAGCTGACGGACTATTACGACGTCATTAGCGATGTGAATATGAAGGGGCCGATGCGTTATTATCCCGGCTCACCCCTCATCGCGTCCAAGATGCTGCGTCCGGGCGACCGATTAATCTGCTGTGAACTGCACAAAGACGATTTTCACGAATTGCGTCGCCTGTTTGAAAACAACAGTCAGGTTCAGGTGCATTACCGCAATGGCTATGAAGCGCTTCGCGCCTTCTTGCCGCCGCCGGAAAAACGCGGGCTTGTTCTTATCGATCCGCCGTTCGAGCAGCCCGATGAATTCAACCGCATCGTCGAAGCCATCGAGGCTTACCAGCGCTGGCCGCAAGGAACTTACGTTATCTGGTATCCGATCAAGGAACGCCCGGCGCTCTGGCGCTTTCATGAAGTGTTGGCTGCAACCGGCATTCCGAAGCAGCTATGTGCCGAATTTGTATATCAGGAAGAAACGCGCCACGACCGGTTGAACGGCTGCGGCCTGATCATCATCAATCCGCCATGGAAATTCGACGAGAAACTCAATGCGTTGTTCTCCGCGCTGCATGAAGCAATGAAGACGCCTTATCGCGGCACTTCAATCAAATGGCTGACGCCGGAATAATTATTTCGCTTTTCTGAAACTAGTCGCAACGAGATAGGTCTCGGAGGATTCCGCACGGCTTGCGGCGGGTTTGGCGTGCTTCACTTTGGTGAAACTCTTCTTGAGCTGATCGAGAATGGTTTTCTCGGCACCACCTTGAAAGAATTTGCATACAAAGGCGCCGCCGGGCGAAAGTACTTCCATCGCGAAATGCGCTGCAAGCTCAGTCATCGCCATGATGCGGATATGATCGGTCTTCGGATGACCGGTCGTGTTTGGTGCGAGATCACTCAGCACAACATCGGCTTGCCCATCGAGCGCAGCCTTTAATTTATCCGGCGCGTCATCGGCCAGAAAATCCATCTCGATAATATGCACGCCGGGGAGCGGATCCATCGGCAGGATATCGAGCGCGACGAGCTTCCCCTTCTTGCCGATCTTCGGGAGCGCTACCTGGCTCCAGCCACCGGGCGCGGCACCGAGATCAACCACGCGCATGCCGGGCTTCAGCAAATGAAATTGTTCATCGAGCTGCAACAGTTTGAAGGCCGAGCGCGCGCGATAACCCGCATCTTTCGCAGCAGCTACGTATGGATCATTCAGATGCCGCTGCAGCCATTGGCGCGAGGATTCCGTCCGGCGCGCAGACGCTCGTACGCGCACGGCTTCCCGCCGACGCGAGGCAATGCCCCCTAAACCTCTGTTTTTTCCGCTGCCTTTCATGGCGCTTTTATAGGCTAATTACGCAATTATATCAAAGCGAAGAGACATCTACCCAAAGGCCGGGCGGTATGTTACCAAACAGCCCCCGCGAAACGGGGTCTGCCGTTGGGGGATCGTCTAATGGTAGGACAACAGATTCTGACTCTGTTTATCGTGGTTCGAGTCCACGTCCCCCAGCCAATCACACGTCCTTAGTTCGTAAACGCCTGCGGCGGGGATGCCCCGGTGCTCTTTGCGGCTCAGGCCCATCCGGCGGCATTGGAAAGAAATTAGTAAGAAAATCCGCAACGCGTGATTTCTCCGCGCGCGGCTTATTGCGATCCTCAATCAACGGAACGCACAAGGCTTCATAATCTTCAACCAAATGTCGTTTCCGCGCCGCACGTTCTTTAGCAGCCTTGGTCTTACTCACCGGCGCCCAAGGGTCGTGTTCTGTAAACATCATACTTATATTGAACGAACTAAGCTTGCCGATGAGCTGCCACTCATCATGCAGCTCGTCCGTCATTTTGACTTCTCGGGGCGGCTTCAATTCCTTCAAAATATCCGTCAAATTATCCGACTTAGGACCATTCTCCAGCCAATCCCTTTCTTCCGGCGTCATAATAGCTTCAAATAAATTAGGCAGCATATACATGGCGCCTATGTTCCCAACTCGGACCAAAGATTCGGCATGCGGCAACGCAGCGACCTGACGGGCAGAGAGCTGAAATCTTTCTCCAAGTTCCTTACGCTTTTTCCGAAGCGCGTGTTCTATTTCTTCGATGAAATCCATAACCGTACCGATAAAATCATTCTCAAAAAATGCGACGGGAAAATAGCATGCAGCTCAATACTTTCATGCAGATTTATGCACGGAGACACCATGATTCAGCCTCTCATTAATCATAGGAAGCCCGAAAACCCTATAAAACCCGCTCTACGGCGTTAACGTTGACTACATAAAACCCCAGTATATCTTGGACACTCGAGAGGCTATGAGACACGAAAATGGGCGTCCTAAACGACTTTCTGGGAAAACCAGCGCAGGGTAAAGATGCCCTTGAGCCCATCGCGCATTCCTTCCCGGAACTCGACCTCGAAAAAATCAAACAGGACCTGCATCTGGCCGAAGAAGGCAAGAAGCGCGGAGAAAAAAACCTGCCACCATCGAGCAGCGAAGCGCTCGATGATATCGAACATAAGATCATCACCACGATCGAGACCGAACAGCGCCGCTATCTGCAATCAGCGAACAGCCAGTTGGCATCAGCCCAGCAGCAGATCTCCAGCCTTGATCTTGAGCATGAAGCCGTCAGCATCGGCGGTGCCGCGCAACGGGCCTCATCCGACTTCATGGTCAAGGTCGATGACGGCAAAGCCAAGCTTTTCATGCTGTGGCGCAATGTCTGCATGATCGAAGAGCAATGGAATGCTTTTCGTGCCCAGCACAAGCTGAGCCATCCGGCCGATTATCCGCTGTCACGGCTTTGGAATTTTGCCGTCATCCTCGCCATCCTCGTCGTTGAGTCCATTCTCAATGGCAATTTTCTGGCACGCGGCCTCGAGACCGGCCTCGTCGGCGGCATTATCGAAGCCTTCGTTATCGCCGCCGTGAACGTTTCGTTCGGTGTTTTTCTCGGCAATTTCGTCGTGCGCTACATGTTTCATTGCAGCCTGCCGCTTCGCATTCTCGCTTTCATCGAAGTGCCGGTATCGTTCTGCATCGCCATCGG
>DASTLS010000168.1:0-3405 GCA_035714725.1 Alphaproteobacteria bacterium
AGGCGCGCAGCCAGAGCTTGTCTAGCGCTAGGAACGTGCGTTTCCGTGCGGAAGCTGTAGTCATCGTGAAAATAGACAGCTTTTCCATCGCGACGGGCTTCTTCAAGTGTGGCGGTAAGCGCTGCCGCCTTTTCGCCTAACGGTGCCGAAACAACAAAGTACTGAGGGGCACGAATGTTCTCATCTTTGTAATAGCTCCGAACATTGTATCCTTGAGCTTCGAGCGTCGAGCGCAAGTCCGCTGCTCTTGAGTGAACTCGTAATACCTCAAAGTCGCCATCCGGGCGAAAGGTAGCAGCCGCATTAAGAGCGGCATAAGCCTGAGCTGGGCGTGTTTGTAGTTGTTGCGACATAATATTCTCCTTCACATCCATCTTTCGATGGTCTTAACCGCCACTTGCGAAGGCGTGGCGGCATAGCCCTTTGATCCGGAGAAATGTCCGGCGTGGGCGTTTACGGATGTGCGGAGGTAATAAAAAAGGCTTCGCGCAAACGTGATACCCACCAGGGATCACAGTGCGGAAGCCACGAAAGACTTTCTTCTGTGACGCTTTAGCTAGTGTTAACGCGGCAGCAAGCTGACCTGTCAAATCCCGCGGATCCATTGGGTGGATCAATCCATGCGCAATAACAGCAAGAAACTGCTGTTTTTGTCAAGCCTGAATTAGTTGCGTGTTTTTAGGGGCGTTTTGCGACGGCATCGTCGATGAGCCAGCCCTGGAACTTGCTGACCCCAAGCTCGAGGCCGGTCGCCAATGCCTTGTCATTATCGCAGCGGAAGAAGATCAGCTTGTTCGACGGGATTTGGGCAAGGCCCTTCCTGATGGCTGGATCTGCGAGTTGCTCGGCGCGGTCCTTCGAGACATTGATCTTGATGAAGTCGGTATTGAAGCCGACGAGATTGATGAAATTCACCATATCCGGCGTCACGCTGTCGATCGCGACCTTAAAGCCTTCTTTCTTCAGCACCTGAATTGCGTTCATGGTGAGCGCGAAATCTTGCAGCAGATCGCCGCGATGCAGCTCAAAGCAGATCAGGCCGCGCTGGTTGAGGGGAATGCTGTGAGTGAATTTGGCAAAAGCTGCGCCGATGATGGAGCTTACGGAAAGATTGAGATGGATCGGTCGCCCGGTAATTGTCTCTTTATGATCGACTAGCATGCCGAGCAAGCGATGATCGATGCTTTCGCAAAGCGCCAGGAACAAATGCTCGGGCGTGATGATCTCGAGCTTCGGGAAACGCTCACGGCGCAAATCTTCGAAGCTGACGAAATACTCTTCCGATACCGCTTTCCATGACGCATCAGCCTGATAGCTATAAATCGGCTGGGTACGGCCATAGCGGCGCAAATCGATATCGCTCAGCAAACGCGTGATTTGATCAACGCTCCAGGCCGTCAGCGGCCCGCGAGCGGTATCGCTGCGCAGCGCTTGCGACGGGACATCGTTGCTCATGCCGGATGCATGCACGACTTCGACATAATGATTGGTGCGTTCGCGGAGCGGCGTGTAATCGCGCGGCATCTGGTAGGTCAGCAAAAACTGGCTGGTATCCTCGACGCCATGGCCATCGGGCAAAATCGCATTCACGATTTGCGTAGGCAGGGCGTGCGTGTTTGGCGTTTCTTCCCAGGCCAGAAAAACATCGCCGTTCGACATTTCGTTGTAGGAGCCGTTGGTGACTTTGGCGAATTCCTGCAAGCGCTGTTGCACAGCCTCAAGTGCGGCGCGGCTCTTCGAAATAACATCGAGCGCGTTCAGCACCAGATTGATAACGAGGTGAGGGGTGCCGACTCGCTGCATCCGGCGGACGCGCAGGATGAAATCCTGTTCCCGGACGAGATCGGTTGGCATGGCTTTATTGTCGGCAAATTCCCAAACGCGCATGGCTTATTTCTACCATTCCGAGTGCTAACCGCAGATTAATCCACCGCATGAAAAGGCTTGAGCTTTTGAGACTTTCATGCAACACATGCGCCCAAGACGAGCTATGAAACTAAATCAAAGATTCCAAAGACTTGGTTTTTATGTCATAGAGTTGAATCTACGCGCAGTCGCCTTATTACATCATTCTGTGTGATCGCGCTTCATCTATTAACCAAACTGCAGAAACGCCCAAAAGCAGGGCGCACGATGCGTTATTTTACAAGACTGAGGAGAAGACATGACCTTGACGCTGGCCGGTAAAAACGTCGCCATTCTCGCCGCTAACGGCTTCGACGAAAACCAGATGACAGAAATCCAGCGTGCTCTGACCAAGGCTAAGGCTGTAATGCGGACCGTCGCACCGGAAACCGGTGTTGTGAACGGTTGGCAGGGCGAAGGTTGGGGCCACTATTTCCCGGTCGATGCGCAGATCAACGAAGCGCTCGGTTCGGACTTCGATATTCTTGTGCTTCCGGGCGGCGAACGCGCCATCGCGAAGCTGAAAACCAATCCGCACACAAAGCGCATCATCTCCCATTTCATGGATGCCGGTAAGCCCATCGCTGCCATTGGCGCTGGCGTCAGCTTGCTCACGCTTTCGGATGCGATTACGGACCGTACGGTTGCGGCTCCGCTCGAGCTGCAAGCCGAGATGCGCGCGGCAAATGCGATCACCAGTGAAGACCCGCAGGAAGTTGACGGCAATCTGCTCACGGCAGACGGCACGAACATCACGGCTTGGGTTGAAGAAGCGATGGAATTCTTCGGCGACGCCGAATTGCTCAGCCAGGCCGCTTAAGCTTTTCTCAGCCTATAAATATTGATCAGAAGTAACGTCAGGAGCGTAATCGCTCCTGCCTGATGCAGCGTGGCCAATACGATATTGGCATGCGTCAAGAGCGTCGCGAGGCCGAGCATGACTTGTACGACCGCCATGCCGCCGAGGGCATGCGGCCATTTCCTGTCGTTCGCAGGGAAGAAGTGGATGAGGCGATAGCTCCATGTGAGCACCACAAGCATCGTGATCGGCCCAAGCCAGCGATGGATGAATTGCACCAGCACCAGATTTTCAAACACGTTGAGGTATTTCGGAAGAATAGTGAAAGCGGCATCGGGGACGATCTGTCCATCCATCAGCGGCCACGTATTATAGGCCTCACCGGCATGAAGCCCGGCGACAAACGCACCCCACGCCATCGTGACAACAAGAAACCCGAGCGTCACCCAGCCATGGCGGCGGAGGCACCAAGTTGAGCCCGTACGCTTGATCTTTGTCAGCATCAAACCGACCCACAGCAGTAATGCATATACAAGCAACGCAAAACCGAGGTGGAGCGCGAGGCGATAAGGGCTGACGCTCGTGCGTACCTCAAGCCCGCTTTGCACCATGAACCAGCCGATAAAGCCTTGCAGCCCGCCGAGCGCGAAGATGCCGAAGAGTTTGAGTGTCAGCTTGTTATCGATGCGTTTTTTCGCCCA
>DASTLS010000169.1:0-6142 GCA_035714725.1 Alphaproteobacteria bacterium
CGGATTCAAAATTCTACGAATCACACAGGAAAATGATTCGGAATTTGCGTCAGGCGGATTTGTTTAATTTTTTGCCAGCGCTTTGATTTTGTAGATCGCCTCGAGCGCATCTTTCGGCGACATCTCGTCTGGTTTTAATCCGTCCAAAAGTTTTTTCAGCTCAACCGACATGGTTGGAGACGCTGGAACGGGGGCTGCGGGCGAAAACAGCGGAAGATTTTCGGCAAGTTTGCTCGCTGCGCCTTTTTCAGCTTTCGCTTCCAGATTTGCGAGCACCTGTTCGGCGCGCGCGATGACCGATGTCGGCAATCCCGCCATCTGCGCAACATGAATGCCGTACGAACGATCGGCAACACCGTCGGCAACTTCATGCAAAAAGATAACTTCCTTGTTCCACTCCTTGATCTTCATGGTGTGGCAACGGAGCGCCGGAAGTTTTGCTGTAAGAGATGTGAGCTCGTGATAATGCGTCGCGAACAGGGCGCGACATGTGTTGCCTTCATGCAAATGTTCAATCGTCGCCCACGCAATCGAGAGACCATCATAGGTCGCCGTACCGCGTCCAATTTCATCGAGGATGACAAGTGCGCGAGGGCCCGATTGATTAAGAATAGCAGCGGTTTCTACCATCTCGACCATGAAGGTCGAGCGGCCGCGCGCGAGATCATCGGCGGCGCCGACACGACTAAAAAGCCTGTCGATCATGCCGATATGCGCGGAGGTTGCAGGAACAAAACTTCCCATCTGTGCCAGAATGGCGATCAGTGCGTTCTGGCGAAGGAAAGTTGATTTACCCGCCATGTTGGGGCCGGTGAGGAGCCAGAGCCGCGCGTCAGGTGCAAGATTGCAATCGTTGGCGACGAAGCCCGTGACGCTCTGTGCCTTCAGCGCCTGTTCAACAACAGGATGGCGTCCGGCTTTAATGTCGAAGCTCAAGCTGTCATCGACAACAGGCCGCGCATAATTTTGTTCAACTGCAAGTTCGGCGAGCGATGATGTGACATCGATGGTCGCCATGGCATCCGCAGCTTTGCGAAGCGGCGCTAACTGCCCGAGAGTTTCGGTTACCAGATTGGCGAAGAGTTGCATCTCAACCGCGAGTGCTTTATCGGCCGCTTCCGTGATCTTCCGCTCAAGCTCGCTAAGTTCAACAGTCGTAAAGCGAATGGCGCTGGCGAGGCTCTGGCGGTGGATGAACAAATCCTTGTTCGCCAGCAGCTTGTCGGCATGTGTTGGAGTGACTTCTATATAGTAGCCGAGGACATTGTTGTGCTTGATCTTGAGGGCGCTGACGCCGCTCGCTTGCATATAGTTTTGTTGCAGACCCGCAATCAATCTGCGGCTGTCATCGCGCAACGTGACGAGTTCATCTAACTGCGGCGCATAACCGCGCGCGATGAAATTACCGTCGCGCGCGAGCATTGGAAGATCAGACGCTAACGCACGCGTGAGGCGATCACTTAACGCAGAGTGTTCGCCGAGCGCTTCGGTCGCGGTACGCAATTCATCCGGCATTCCTTTAGCAGAGGCGAGCAGGGCGCTTCGCATCTGTTCGGCCTGAAGAATGGCGTCACGAATAGAGGCTAAATCGCGCGGACCGCCACGGCCTAAAGCAAGTCGTGCCAGTGCGCGTTCAAGATCAGGGGCGGCATTAAGGTAAGCGCGAAGTTTTTCGCGCAAGCCATTGTTGCTCGCCATAAAAGCAACCGCATCAAGGCGCTGATTAATCGCGACTGCATCTGTCAGTGGTGCGGTCAAACGTCCGGCAAGCATACGCGCACCAGCGCCGGTCATTGTGCGGTCGACGGTGTGTAAAAGGCTGCCGTGACGGTCGCCGGAAAGTGTGCGCGTTAGCTCTAGATTGCGGCGTGTGGCGGGATCAATAAGGACGGTATTGGTCGCGCCCAGTTTCTGCGGACGGCTGATATGTTTCAGATCGCTTTTTTGTGTGAGTTCCGCATATTCCAGCAACGCGCCAAGCGCCGCCGTTTCACCGCGTGAGAAATCACCAAACGCCGCAAGTTCTGTCACATTATAAATGGCCTTGATGCGACGCGCGGCATTGTCGCTGTCAAAGCGGCCGTTCGGTTGCGGCGCAAGCTGATCGCGCCATTGCGCAAAGGTCTCAAACAGCTCCGGCTTTTCAATCAGCCGTTGCGGCACAAGAATTTCACTCGGATCGATGCGCGCCAAGGCGCCGCTGAGCTCTGCGGCTGTCACGCTTTGCGTGAAAGGCTGGCCGGAACCAAGATCAAGCCAGGCCAGCGCCATTTCATCGCCAGCGTTTGCGAGACAGGCGAGATAGTTAGATGCGCGCGCATCGAGAAGGCTGTCTTCGGTAATCGTGCCCGGTGTGATGATGCGTACGACATCGCGCATGACGATAGATTTTGCGCCGCGCTTCTTGGCTTCTTCGGGCGACTCTTTCTGCTCGCAGATCGCGACGCGGAAACCGTGTTTGATCAGTTTCGCGATATAGGTTTCGTAGGAATGTGCAGGCACGCCGCACATCGGCACATCCTGCCCGTTCATCTGGCCGCGGCGGGTGAGGGCGATATCGAGCGCTTTGGATGCCCGGGTCGCGTCTTCAAAGAACAGTTCGTAGAAATCGCCGAGGCGGAAAAAGAGCAGGCAGTCTTTATGTTGGGCCTTGAGCGCCAGGTATTGCGCCATCAAAGGCGTGGCCGTCTCTTCCACGGGTAAGTCTTTTAGAAGAGATGCCTGTTGCGCCGCCATTGCGTGATGCCTGATGGTTTAAGTATGGTGTCCCAATATAGGAGAACGACCATGCCAAAACTGCGGCTCGGCATCAATATCGATCATGTGGCGACTTTGCGGAACGCGCGTAAACGCGATAGCAATGCTTTGCCCGATATCGTACGTGCGGCAGAAGCGGCTGTTAAGGGCGGGGCGGACGGAATCACCTTTCATCTGCGCGAAGATCGCCGCCACATCGTGGATGAAGATGTGAAGCGCCTCAAAAAGAAATTGCGTGTGCCGATCAATTTTGAAATGGCGGCGACCTCTGAGATGCTAAGCATTGCTCTCCAGACAAAACCGAAAGCTGTCTGCATTGTACCGGAAAAACGGCAGGAAGTGACGACCGAAGGCGGGCTTGATGTTATCAAAGGCGGCGCACGTCTTGCGCATATCGTGAACGATCTTGCCGCTGCCGGTATTCGCGTCTCACTTTTTATCGATCCGGAATTAAAACAGGTGGCTGCTGCGTATGAAGCTGGCGCTGCCGCTGTCGAATTACATACCGGTAGCTATGCTCATGAAACAGGTGCTGGCCGTGCCCGTGAATTGAAAAAGATCAAATCGGCTGCGCAGAAAGCCGATGCGCTTGGGCTTGAGGTGCATGCTGGTCATGGCCTCGATTACGAAAATGTCGCGCCGATTGCAGCTATTCGCCAAATCGTTGAGCTCAACATCGGACATGCGCTGGTGGGCGAGGCGATTTTTATTGGCCTCGAAAATTCCGTGCGACAGATGCGGCGGATCATGAACAAAGTGCGGCGATGATACCTGAATATTTCGTTTATCTCGGCGCGATCATCAATCTAGCCGCAACACTGACTTACGTTCTGGCAACGCTGCGTGGAAAGACACGACCTAATCGCGTGACCTGGTTCATGTGGGGTGTTGCGCCTCTCATCGGCACGGCGGCGCAGATCGCAGGCGGAGTAGGGCTCTCGACGCTCATGCTGTTTATGTCCGGCATTGGTCCTCTGATTGTGTTCGCATCAAGCTTCGCCAACAAAAACGCTTACTGGCAAACACGCAATGGCGATTATATCTGTGGTATCCTCTCGATCTGCGGGCTGATCGGCTGGTACCTCACGCGTAATCAGGATGTCGCCATCGGCTTTACGATTGCGGGCGATTTTGCTGCGGGACTGCCAACCTTCATCAAATCCTGGCGCCACCCCGAATCCGAAAACGGGCCCACCTATATCATCGGCATATTCAGCACCAGTATCGGCGTCCTCTGCGTGCAGCAGCCGACTTTCACGGCTTACGCCTTTATTAGCTATCTGATGATCAGTAACGCATTTCTATGCTTCGCGGTTTATAGGGGAAGGCTTCTGCGGCAAGCCAGATTAAGACTGTCCAAATAACGCCTTAATTGTTATAGAAACAGTCAATCTCAAGCTTTTGACCCAGGTTACCGATGACAGCACAGACCCCCGAGCCCGCCCCGCAAGAAGACGGCCTTAAAGAGACCATCCGCACCATCATCTTCGCGATGGTCATTGCGTTGATGATCCGCACGCTTGCGTTCGAGCCATTCAACATTCCGTCTAGCTCGATGGTGCCGACACTTCTGATCGGCGATTATCTCTTCGTTTCGAAATTCTCATATGGCTACGGCAACGTCGGTACTTTCTGGGGGATGGCGCCTTTCGGCGGTCGTGTTCTCGGTGCGCAACCGCATCGTGGCGATGTAGTCGTATTCAAAGTGCCGCGCGATAATGCGACCGATTACATCAAGCGCTTGATCGGCTTGCCGGGCGATACCGTGCAGATGCGTCAGGGCATTCTTTATATCAATGGCGTTCCTGTCGATCGGGAGAAATTGGCGCAGCCGCAAAATCCCGACGGTTTGACGCTTCAGCCGAACACGACCGATTATCTCGAGCATCTGCCGAACGGCCCGACGCATATCATCCGTAAGGAAGGCGATGACATGCCGCTCGATAACACGGATGTGTTCGTCGTGCCGCCGCATCACTATTTCTTCATGGGCGACAATCGCGACAATTCGCAGGATAGCCGCACGACAACAGTTGGCTTCGTTCCGGAAACCAATCTGGTCGGCAAGGCTGAGTTCCTGTTCTTCTCGCTCGATGAAGGCGTGCATTTCTGGGAGATCTGGAAATGGCCGACATCCGTGCGCTGGCACCGCCTTTTCACAAAGATTGACTGATGCCTTCGGCGCGTAAAACCCCTGATAATGCTGAGCTAACCGCGCGGCTTGGTTATGAATTTAAAACGCCACAGCTTTTGCAGGATGCGCTGACGCATCCCTCGCTTGCCGGCTATAAGCAGCGCAAAAAGGGCGCGATGCCCTATGAGCGGCTCGAGTTTCTCGGCGATCGCGTGCTTGGCCTTATTGTCGCCGAATGGCTCTATGAAAAATATCCGGACGCCAGCGAAGGCGAGCTTGCCAAACGTCATGCCGCTCTCGTGAACCGTGAAGCATTGCGAGTTGTCGCTGTTGAAATCGGTCTTGGCCAGCATCTGCGCCTTGCACGCGGAGAAGATGCCAGTGCTGCGCGCAAAAATCTGGCGACACTGCCGGATGCAATGGAAGCGATTATCGGCGCGCTCTATCTTGATGGCGGCCTGAAAGCAGCGAGCGGTTTCATTCATCGCTACTGGCAAAAAGATATCGGCATCGCCGAAGCGCCCGCCGATCCGAAAACGGTTTTGCAGGAATGGGCGCAGGGACAGAAGCTTCCTTTGCCGCAATATAAAGTTGTCGAGCATTCGGGCCCTGCGCATGCGCCTAAGTTTATTGTCGAAGTCACGGTGAAGGGACATGCGCCCGCAACTGCCGAAGGTAATTCCAAACGCGAAGCACAGAAGGCAGCGGCTCTTCTTCTTTTGCAGCAGGTGAAGAAGAAATGAGTGAGACCAAAACACATGCCGGTTTTGTCGCCATCGTCGGCGCGCCGAATGCCGGTAAATCGACGCTGCTCAATCGCCTGATCGGCCAGAAAATTTCGATCGTCAGTCCCAAGGCGCAAACCACGCGCATGCGCATTGTCGGCGTGATGACGGAAGGCGAAACGCAGATCGGTTTCATCGATACGCCTGGCATTTTCGATGCCAAACGCCGGCTCGATCACGCCATGGTGCGTGCGGCTTGGGATAGCCTTCAGGGCGCGGATGCTGTTATTTTGCTTGTCGATGCGCAGGACAAGCTGGATGAACAAATTTTATCCATTGTGGAAGAGCTTAAGACCCGTAAGAAGCGTGTCACGCTCGCGCTCAACAAAGTCGATGCGATCAATCCGAATAAAATGCTGCCGCTTGCGGCGGAACTGATTGCCAGCGGCATCGTCGATCTGATTTTTATGATCTCGGCGCTGAATGGCGATGGTGTCTTTGATCTCAAGGCGCATCTCGTAAAGAA
>DASTLS010000170.1:0-15936 GCA_035714725.1 Alphaproteobacteria bacterium
GTCGGTAACGACATACATCATCCCGCCCGCGACAATCGGCGCGATATAGGCAGCACGGCCGAGATCAACGGTATCAAGGATGGAGCCATCCCCCGGCGAGAAGCTCACCAGCTGGCCGAGCGAATTGACGAGCCAGAGATGCCCGTTCGCCATAATCGGGCCGGTCCAGAATACGGGATCGGAGTCATGGTCATCCGGATCTTCGAGCTTCTGCAATTCCTGCACCCAGACAATACGGCCGCTTTGGGTATCGAGCGCCGAAAGATGCCCGTCATTGGTGAGAACGAATACGCTATCGCCCGCAGCAGCAGGTGTGTTGATGCCGCCGATTTCAGCTTCCCATACACGGTCACCGGTGCGGTGATCGACAGCAGCCATGCGACCGCTGTGGCTGATGGCATAAACGCGGCCGCGATCAATGACAGGTAGGCCTCGAATATCGGCAATCGCAGGAAGTGCACCGACCTGCGTCGGTGTTGTCAGCATATAGTTCCATGAGACGCGGCCGTTTTCGGCCCGGAGGTTATATATTTCGCCGGAGCTGTATGCCACCACGACGCTATCACCAAGCACGGCTGGGCTGGATGCGCCCATGAGCGTTGCGCTTTCGGAAATGCCGTTATGATGCCAGAGCGTGTTGCCGGTGCGAGCATCGAGCGCTTGCAGTTCATTATCGATACTGACGACATACACGCGACCTTCGGAAATTGTTGGCGGCGCGCGCAAGGGGTTCATCATTGTGTGACGCCAGCGCACGCTTCCATCTGCAACCTTCAGCGCAACAACTTCGCCAAATCCCGTGGTGGCATACACAGTATCGCCATCGACACCGAGGCCGCCCGCGATTTCGCTTTCATCACTATCTTTCGGCGTAGTGTCGAAGCTCCAGAGATTTTCGCCACTCTTGGCATCGAAGGCTTTTACAGTCCCTTCGGCATCCATCGTGTAGATGCGGCCATCAAGCGCAACCGGGCGCGCCAGAAGCTTAAAGTCGGAGGATGAGCCCGTGCCGACATTCGCCGTCCACACTTCCTGCGGATGATCGCTGACGGCTGCGTTCGGCATGTGATGTTCGGCATCGAAACCGGCTTGTGGCCAGTTGCTGTTCATCATGGTCTCGAGGATTTCGGGCTTTTGCCCTGTGAGTTCCTTATCGGCCTCTACGCCTTTATTATTCGGCAGAACGGCGATACGCGTGCCTTTGATGGTCGAGCCAATAGGATGCTCAACTTCGCACGCACCAAGGGCCGTGGCGAACAACGCGCAAATAATGAGACGATGAATGAGGCCGCTTTTCATGTTCGCGGGTCCTTAGGAGTTACTCGCTCAGGAAACGCAGCATGTCGGCCGCGCGTGCACCGATGCTGTGAGGCGCAGCGGCATCTTGCGAGAGGGAAGTGAAAACCTGTGTCGCCTTGGCTTTATCGCCGGCGCGCAAAGCCAGATAGCCGTCATATTCCTGCGCACTGAAACGCCACGGCTGATTACCACCTAAAAGTGGCTGCAAGCGCTTATCAAGCTCCGCAGGATTACCGGTATCCATCTGCGCGCGTACGGCCATCAAATCGGCCAGTTGGCGGAATGCGAGATCGGCTTTGTCATCTTTCGCGACAGCATCATAAATCTGCAGCGCCTTATCTTTCTGGCCAGCCATTTCGGCGGCAGCGGCGGCATGCAGATCAGCGAATGTCGCCTGCGTCGTGCCGGGATTTTTCTGAGCGAATGCTTCCAGCGTATCGACATCCTTAGTGGGGTCGGCATGCGCTGCTTGAATGGCCGTCATAAGGCCATTGGTCGCTTGCTGGTCCTTACCTGTCTTCCAAGTATTCCATGAGGTATAGACGGCCGTCACGAGGACGATAAGGCCTGCGCCAAGGACGATAGCCGGCCCAAAGCGCTTCCATAGGTTCTCGAGCTTCTGGCGCTCGAGATCGGCGTCGATTTCGTGAAAAATATTGTGTTCGGTCATGCGATATTTCATATAGGACAGGCACGCGCCGCGCAAGAATATAAGGAAACCCATGGCCACAGCCTATTGCGATGCGACCATCTTTACCGGGGAAACCTGGGTGGAAGGGCATGCCCTGCTGGTCGAAGGCGGCAAGATTCTCGATATCGCGGCCCAAAACCGGATTCCGGGTGACGCCAAGCGCGCCGCCTATAAAGGCCAGATACTGGCACCCGGCTTTATCGATGCTCAGGTCAATGGCGGCGGGAATGTCCTTCTAAACAACACGCCGACGGCTGACGCCTGCATCGCCATCGCCAAGGCGCATCAGAAACATGGCACTACCCGTCTGCTGCCGACCTGCATCTCCGATACGCCTGAAATTACAGGTAAGGCACTTGCGGCCACACGCACAGCCCACAAATCATGCCCGAACATTCTCGGCATCCATATCGAAGGGCCGCATCTCGGGCAAGAACGCCGGGGCGTTCATAAGTCCGAATATCTGCGCAGCCTATCGGCAGACGACCTGAAGCTTTATCAGCCCGAAAGCGGCGAAGTTATTCTGACGACCGTAGCTCCCGAAACTGTGAGCCCTGACGACATCAAGAAGTTGAAGCAGCAAGGTGCAATCATTTCGCTTGGGCATACATCGGCCTCGCCCGACAAAATCAAAGCCGCTTTGGCTGCAGGAGCTACCGGCTTCACGCATCTGTTCAATGGCATGGGCAAGCCGGGCGAAAATGCTCCCGCAGATACGGCTGTGAGAGATCAGGATAGCTGGTGCGGCATCATCATCGATGGGTTCCACGTGACACCAGAGATGCTGCAACTGGCACTGCGCTCGAAGCCGAAAGGGAAAGTTTTCCTCGTCAGCGACGCAATGCCACCGGCGGCGAGCGATAATCCGCAGCCCTTCCAACTCTACGGCGAAACGATCCGGGTCGAGAACGGCCGTTGCGTCAATCATGAAGGCAAGTTGGCGGGCTCATCCATCACAATGGCAGATGCCGTGCGGAATTGCGTAAAGTCGTTCGGCGTTGAGATGGAAGAAGCACTGCGTATGGCGTCCGCCTATCCGGCAGCTTTCCTCGGCCTCGATCAGCGCTTCGGAAAATTACTGCCGGGGTTCGATGCCGATATCGTCGCAATGACGCCCGAGATCGAAATCCGATCAGTTATTGTTGCGGGCCGCGAAGGTTAGCCGTCGCAGCACTTGAGACCGGCGCAGGCGGCGTCGACTGCGCCGTACTTTTATAGGGAGCCAATACGGCATATTTAGCTTCCTTCAAGGTAGCTAAAGACTCCTGCTGCCCTGATGTAAGAAAGTAGGCACGCTGATCAAGAGGAATAGTCGCTGCTTTTACCCTAATATTGTAATCGCTTCGCATTCCATCGCACGAGTTCAACATGCCCTGAGCTTGCTCGTAAAAGAAATCGCGCTCCAGTTGAGTGACAACAATCGACTTGCCGGTTCTGTAATCATAAGCTTCGGCTGAGGTTGGCGTGATCAAAATCCGCAAATGAAAATCCGAAGCGCCGGGGATAGGAAGATAGTCGGCAACAAAATCTAAATTTTGCCGCGCGGAATCCGCTCGCACAGCCAGGAATTCTTGTGAATTCCCGCGAGAAGCATATTGCCCCGACGCTTCATCAGGCGCCGAACAAACAAAGGTGACATCTGTGGAGTCGTCTTTAATGCCCTTGCCGATGGTATAACTGTTGTTATCCAGCACTTCCTTCGGCGTCATGATAGTGTTGTCCGACGCACGCGGAGCCAATGGATCTTCCGGTAAGAGATGCGTGACGGCAGGAACGGAATGTCCGGAAGCTGGAAACAAAACTGCAAGAGCAGACGCCCAGCCGAGTAAATTTCTCTTCGCCATAATATGCCTCAAGCAAATACACTAAGTATGTGGCAAGCGTAGGGATATAAGGCTCAACCGTCAATCGCGCCGAAATTATAGTTAAGACGTGCTCTTGCCCAACCACGCTGCGCCACGAAGGCCGCTCATCGCGCCATGTTTTGCGGGCACGAATTTCGTCACGAGGTTTTTGCGCATGGCGAAACGCTCCCAGCGCTTCGGCACTTCATCATAGAGGCCGGGCAATTGATTTAGGCCACCGCTCACGACAATCACATCCGGATCATAGGTGTGGAGCACTGTAATCATGGCTTTAGCAACGGTCGTATAGAATTGATCGAGCACACGAAGCGCATCGGCATCTTTCGTGCGTGCAGCGGCTGATATTTTCTCAGCATCCGCTTCTTTGCCTGTCATGGATTGATAAAGCCGCGCGAGACCAGAGCCGCTGATTGTTTTATTGATGCAGCCTTTTTGGCCGCAGGGACAATCGACGAGTGGGCCGTCTGATGCTTCACGGAACGGCAAAGGCAATTGTCCGAACTCACCGGTCAAACCATTTGCGCCCTGCACGATTTTGCCATTCACGACCAAACCGCCGCCGACACCCGTTCCCATAATAAGGCCGAAGACATTGGCGAAGCCTTTGCCGGCGCCATCGATTGCTTCGGAGAGCGCCGCGCAATCGGCATCATTCGCCATAGCGACAGAACGCCCGAGTGCTTTCTCAAGATCTGCTTTGATCGGTTTGCCGATGAGTGCCGGTATATTGACGGCAGCAGCAACCGTACCGCGCTCAACCGGACCCGGCACGCCGATGCCGACCGATGCCTTGTCACCCTTGCCCTCAAGCTCGGCTAAGATTTGCATCGATGTCGTTACCAGTGCGGAATAATCGGCCGGTGTCGGGAGGATCTTCTGAGCCACCTCTTTTCCATATTTATCGAAGATAGCGCCCGCAATCTTGGTTCCGCCAATATCTAGCCCGATGGAAAATGACACACATGACCCCGTTTGTGATTTTGAGTTGCCCACTATCTACGATTCTTCGTTGTCATAAATCTTAGAATCGCCTTATGAGCTTTTTGGTGAGTGTTAAAATAAACGTTCCGTAGCCGTAATATATTGATTTTCTTCTCAAAATTCTGTTGCGAAGAAAACACGCTTTGAGGGTCTTCCGGCAATTCTTGCCGAGTTTGTTAAGTCAATTTTCATAAAACAAGCGTAAGTCTTTAACTATTAGTAACGAGTAGTAGGCAATTCCTGCCGCATGAAAGTTAAGATCCAAGCCTCCGTCCGGAGCTTGTTCAACCAGTGAAGCAATAAATTCAAGGGGAGATACGGTGAACGCTTTTCTTCAAACGCTTCGTAATCTCGGCCCTATGCGCCTGGTTGCAATCGCTGTCGTAACATTCAGCTTGCTCGGCTTCTTTGGCTTCATCACGACACGCATCACAGCATCGCCTCTTGCTCTCTTATATACAGATCTCGATCAGCAGGATTCGAGCGCGATTGTTCAGAAGCTCGAAGCTTCGAAAATTCCATACGAAGTCGACGGCAGCGGCACACTCATTCGTGTGCCGTCAGATCAGGTTGGCAAGCTGCGCATGATGATGGCCGGCGAAGGCCTGCCGAAGGGTGGTTCTGTCGGTTATGAAATCTTCGATCAGAAAGAAGGCTTCGGCACCACGAGCTTTGTTCAAAGCATCAATCACCTCCGTGCATTGGAAGGCGAACTCGCCCGCACCATCAGCTCGATGAATCCAATTCAATCCGCGCGCGTGCACCTTGTATTGCCGCAACATGAATTGTTCAGCCATGGCACTCAAACCGCTACAGCCAGCATCTTTATCAAAACACGCAGTGGCGCCGTTCTGACGCGTGAACAAATTGCTGCCATTCAGCATTTGATTGCAGCATCAGTTCCGCAATTGCAGCCAAACCAGGTTTCCATCGTCGATGATCGCGGCAATCTGCTTGCGAAGCCAACAAGCGGTGATGCAGCCGGTGGCAGTGGCGATAGTCCCGACGATATGCGCATGCAATTCGAGCAAACACAGGCGCGCAAGATTGAAGATTTGCTGGCCCAGACGCTCGGCTACGGCAAAGTTCGCGCGCAGGTTTCAGCCGATCTCGATTTCGACCGCATCACAACCAATTCCGAAATCTTCGATCCGGATAGCCAGGTTGTGCGCTCGACGCAAAGCACTTCCGAAGACTCTTCGACATCTGATGGTGGCGGCAGTGGTGGTGGCGTTTCTGTTGCCAACAATCTGCCCGCAAAGCCGGAGCAGATCGCGAGCAGCGGTGGTGGCGCCGAGAAGAACAAGAACAACCGCACCGAAGAAACCATCAATTATGAAATCAACAAGACCGTCCGTAGCCAGGTTCGCGAAAGCGGCCAAGTTAAGCGTCTCTCCGTCGCGGTTGTTGTCGACGGTACCTATACGACGGATGACAAGGGCAACAGCACTTATCAACCGCGCAGCGACGAGGAAATGGAGAAGCTCAAGAACCTCGTGAAATCGGCGGTCAATTTCGATGCGACACGCGGCGATACGCTCGAAGTCGACAATATGAAATTCTCACAAGCTGAAGCTGCCAAAGATGCCGGCAACGATCCGAGCCTCATGATGGGCGTGCCTAAGGCTGATTTGTTCCATGCGCTTGAAACACTCATCCTCTCGGTCATCGGCTTGCTGGTCGTCCTTTTGGTCGTCCGCCCAATCCTCCGCAAAGTTCTCGATACCGCATCGACGGTCGGTGCCGAGCAAGGCTTGCTCGCTGGCGGTGGCGGCGGTTACGGCAACAATGCTCTCCCCCCTCCTCCCGGCGGCGCGCTTGGGCGAGACCTGGAAGCCGAGTCATTAAATGCTGAATCCGAAATCGAACGCATGATCGATATTTCCCGCGTCGATGGCCGCGTGAAGGCCTCGTCGCTGCGCAAAGTTGGTGAGATCGTCGACAAGAACCCCGACGAAGCCGTCGCCATCCTGCGTAACTGGATGTACCAGGAAAGCCGGTAGGAGTAGCCCATGGCCGCAGTCCGCGTACGCGAAGACGTCAGATCGCTCTCCGGAGCCGAGAAAGCCGCGCTCTTTATTTTGACGCTCGGCGAAGAATATGCGTCGCGCGTTTTCTCGCACATGAACGACGACGAGATTAAAGAACTGTCGCAAGTCATGGCCAACCTCGGCAACGTGAGTGCTGGTCTTGTTGAAAAACTGTTCATCGAATTCGCCGAGCAGATGAATTCATCCGGCGGCGCCAGCGGTACGCTGGAATCCACCGAACGCCTCTTGCTCAAAGTTCTCGACAAGACACGCGTCAGCAACATCATGGAAGATATTCGCGGCCCCGCCGGTCGCACCATGTGGGACAAGCTCGCGAACGTGAACGAGTCCGTGCTCGCTGCCTTCCTCAAGAACGAATATCCGCAGACGGTCGCCGTCGTTGTTTCCAAGATCAAGCCGGATCATGCCGCGCGCGTTTTGTCGCAATTGCCGGAAAGCTTCGCGATGGAAGTCATCTCCCGCATGCTGCGTATGGAATCCGTACAGAAAGACGTGCTGGAAGATATCGAGCGCACGCTGCGCAACGAGTTCATGAACAACCTCGCACGCACCAACCGCCGCGATCCGCATGAAGCGATGGCGGAAATCTTCAACAACCTCGACCGCTCGAGCGAAAGCAAGTTTATGACCGCGCTCGAAGAGCGTAATCGCGACAGCGCCGACAAAATCAAAGGCCTGATGTTCACCTTCGAAGATCTCGGCAAGCTGGATGGCGGCGCCATTCAGGCAATCCTGCGCGTTGCAGACAAGGCGAAACTACCGACGGCACTCAAAGGTGCATCCGATCCGATCAAGGAACTTTTCTTCACCAATATGTCGGAACGTGCCGGCAAGTTGCTGAAGGAAGATATGGCAAGCATGGGACCTGTACGTTTGCGTGACGTTGAAGAAGCACAAACACACTTGGTTACCGTCGCCAAGGATCTAGCAGCCAAGGGCGAAATTATGATCGCCAAGGACAACGAGGAAGACGAGCTTGTTTACTAACAAACCAGAGAGCGCAATGGCCGACACCCCTATCCGCAAATTCATGTTCGATAAGTCGTTTGACGGCATGAATACCGGTCGTGCGCCCGGCGCTCCGGTGCCGGTCACTCTGAAGCCTGAACAACTCGAAGCGCTGAAGAAAGAAGCATTTGATGCCGGCGTTCAGGCTGGCAAGAAGGCCGGACATGATGTGCAAACGCAGACGGTCAATGCCCTGCTCGCACGTGTCGAAGGTCGCCTTGAAGAAGTGATGCAAAATCTCGGCAACATCGAAAAAGACCGCGATGCTTCGCTGCGTAATGCTGTCCTCGCGATTGCCAAAAAATTGCTGCCGGATTTCGTCGCCAAGAATGGTCTGCAGGAAATTCAGGCGCTCCTGAATGATGCGATCGCGGAAATGGTGCATGAGCCCCGCCTTGTTGTGCGCATTCATGAATCCGAATTTGATACGATCAACAATCGCATCCAGGAAATCACGACGCAGAAGGCCTATGCCGGTAAAGTTGTCGTACTGGCGGATGCCGAAATCGCACCGGGCGATTGTCGCATTGAATGGGCCGATGGCGGGGTCGAGCGCAAAGCAGCCGCCACCATGCAAAGCATCGAAGAGGCTGTCGCTCCCGCGGCACCTCAATCAACTGAAGGTTTAACCGAGGAGACGAACCATGGATGATAATAAAGAGTCCCTGACCCTGACTGAGCTGGAAGCCAACGCATCCGGCGAGGCGCCGAAAGATATGGGCCCGATCACGGTCAACGACCTCGACGCCGTTTACGGCATCCCGGTTGAAGTGGCCGCCGTCCTCGGCAAGGCCGAAATGCAAGTCAGCCACTTGCTGAAACTCGGCCGCGGCGCCGTCATCGAACTCGACCGCAAAGTCGGCGAAGCCATCGACATCTACGTGAACAACCGTCTCGTCGCGCGTGGCGAAGTTGTGGTGGTCGAAGACCGCCTCGGTATCACCATGACAGAAATCATCAAATCAGACCGCGGCAATTGATCCTGAAAGAATAAAAAGAAAATGAGGACAGCATGAAACTTCTAATCGTCGGCCAACTCGAAGGTCACATTTCCACCGCAGGGCGCATTGCGACCCAACGCGGCGCGAAAGTCGCGCATATTGAAAGCGTGTCGGGCGCATTGAACGCCTTGCGCAACGGCCAGGGCGCAGACCTTGTGATGTGCGATGTCGTCCTTGATATCGGCGATCTGATCACAAATTTAAAGTCCGAACGCATCACAGTTCCGGTTGTCGCATGCGGCATCGGCACCGATGCCGGTGCTGCTGTTCGCGCCATCCGCGCCGGCGCCAAGGAATATGTTCCCCTGCCGCCCGATGCCGAACTTATCGCCGCTGTATTGCAAGCCGTAGCGGAAGAAGATTCCACCTTTATCGCGCGCGACCCGTCCATGCAGCCGATCATTCAGTTGGCTGAACGTGTTGCGAATAGCGATGCCTCTATCCTCATCACCGGCGAAAGTGGCACCGGCAAAGAAGTCATGGCGCGTTTTGTCCATCGCAAGAGCCGCCGCGCGACTGCGAATTTCGTCTCCGTCAATTGCGCAGCCATTCCGGATAATCTTCTGGAATCTGAATTGTTCGGTCACGAGAAAGGTGCTTTCACCGGTGCCGTCGCCCGCCGTATCGGTAAATTCGAAGAAGCCAATGGCGGTACGCTTCTGCTCGACGAAATCAGCGAAATGGATCAGCGCCTGCAAGCCAAGCTGCTGCGCGCCATTCAGGAACGCGAGATCGATCGCGTCGGCGGCACCACGCCGATCAAGATCGATATCCGCCTGATCGCCACCTCTAACCGCGATCTTGAGGAAGAAGTGAAAGGTAAGCGCTTCCGCGAAGATTTGTACTTCCGCTTGAACGTCGTGAATGTGCAAATGCCGTCATTGCGCGAGCGTCCCGGCGATATCGTCCCGCTCGCCGAATATTTCGCGAGCAAATATGCCGCTGCAAACGGCGTCACGAACAAGCCTATCGCACCTTCTGCACTCGGCTTGCTGCAATCGCATCACTGGCGTGGCAATGTGCGCGAATTGGAAAACACCATGCACCGTGCAGTCCTGCTATCGCGCGGTCCGCAGATCGAAGCTGAAGCCGTCATGCTCTCGGGCCAGGGTTTTGCACCGGAAGCAACGTCCCCGGTTGGTATCGCCGCCTCTGTCACCGCAGGGCGCGCAAACCAGCAGGCCGCAGGTGGCTCCATGGTTGGCCGCACCGTTGCCGATGTTGAGCGTGATCTGATTATCGACACGCTCCAGCATTGTCTTGGAAACCGGACGCATGCCGCGAATATTCTTGGCATTTCCATCCGCACCCTCAGAAACAAGTTGAAGTTGTACAGCGAGTCTGGCGTGCCGGTTCCGCCGTCCGCCGGTGAAGAACGGGCCGTTTCCTGATTTTTGACGTAGGCATATGACCGACCAAACAACCGCAGCCCCGGGCGGCGATACCGCCGCCCTTATGAACGGCTTCTTCAAGCGTGGAGAAGTCTGGCTGGCGCTCGGCCTGATGCTGATTTTGACGGTGTTGGTCTTGCCGATACCGCCGTTGATGGTCGATTTCGGTCTCGCGATTTCCATCACATTCGCGGTCGTAATTTTAATGACGGTACTGTTTATCGGGCGGCCGCTCGAGTTCAGCTCATTCCCGACTGTCCTTCTGCTCGCAACCCTCTTGCGTCTATCGCTTAATCTGGGCACGACGCGCCTCGTTCTGACACACGGTAATGACGGCACCGATGCCGCCGGTCACGTAGTTCAGGCTTTCGCCAGCCTTGTGATGGGTGGTGACTTCATCATCGGCGTGATCGTCTTCGCCATCCTCACAATCGTCAACTTCGTCGTTATCACGAAAGGCTCTGGTCGTATCGCTGAAGTCGCGGCCCGTTTTACCTTGGACGCCATGCCCGGCAAGCAGATGGCAATCGACGCCGATCTTTCATCCGGCCTCATCAATGAGGACGAAGCCCGCAAGCGTCGTAAAAATCTCGAAGACGAAAGTAACTTCTTCGGCTCGATGGACGGTGCCGCGAAATTCGTTCGCGGTGATGCCGTTGCGGGTCTCGTCATCACATTCATCAATGGCATCGGCGGCATCACAATTGGCGCATTCCGTCACGGCATGCCGATCTTACAAGCCGCAGACACATATGTACGCCTGACGGTCGGTGACGGCCTCGTCACACAAATCCCCGCCCTGCTCGTTTCCGTCGCTGCAGGTCTTCTGGTTTCCAAAACCAATTCCACGGGCTCGACCGACAAGGCATTATTTAATCAGTTAAGTGGTTACCCGAGCGCGCTTGGCCTCAGCTCCGCGATGTTGCTGACGTTGGCGATCATCCCCGGCATGCCGTTTATTCCGTTTGCCGCGCTTGGCGGCATTTCAGGCTTTGCCGCATTCGCGATCACGAAACAGGTCACAGAACGTGCTGCCGAAGAAGCCGGCACAAGCGACAAAGCAAAACCGGCAGCTGTCGCCGAAGAGCCCATTGCGCGTTCGCTTTCCATCGATTTCATCCGCCTCGAACTCGGTTATGCCCTGCTCGGCCTCATCAACAGCGAAGCGGGTCAGCGCCTCACCGATCAAATCAAAGGCCTACGCCGCCAGTTGGCATCGGATATGGGATTCATTATGCCTGCCGTGCGCATTCAGGATAATTTGCAACTTCCTGCAAACAGCTATGTCATCCGCATCAAGGAAATCGAAGCCGGGCGCGGCGAGTTGCGCCCCGGCATGTTGCTCGTCATGGATCCGAAGGGCGCTCCGATTGCCCTGCCCGGCGAAGCCACGACTGAGCCGACATTCGGTCTCGCCGCCATGTGGATTGACCCGACCTATCGCGAAGAAGCGCTCTTCAAAGGTTACACTGTTGTCGATCCGCCGACTGTTATCACGACCAACCTGACCGAGATCATCAAAGACAATATGGCGGAGTTGCTGTCTTACTCCGAAACGCAGAAGCTGCTCGACGAGCTCAACAAAGACCAGCAGAAGCTCGTCGCCGACGTTATCCCCACCCAAATCACCGTCAGCGGCTTGCAGCGCGTGTTGCAGAACCTGCTCTCCGAACGCATCTCTGTGCGCGATCTGCCGACCATCCTCGAAGGCATTTCCGAAGCCACCAGCATCACGCGCAATCTTTCAGCCATCTCAGAACATGTACGCTCGCGCCTCAGCCGCCAGATTTCTGATAGCAACACAAACGAAGTCGGCTACATCCCATTGCTCACCCTGTCGCCGGAATGGGAAGCGGCGTTCGCAGAATCTATCGTCGGTGAAGGCGAAAATCGCCAGTTAGCTATGGCGCCGAGCAAGCTGCAGCAATTCATCACCGGCGTGCGCCAGATTTATGATCGCCACGCCGCAATGGGCGAGTCCCCCGTGCTGCTCACCAGCCCCGGCATACGTCTTTATGTGCGCTCGGTCGTTGAGCGTTTCCGCCCGACCACGACGGTGCTATCGCAGAACGAGATTTATCCGAAAGCGAAGATTAAAACGTTGGGACAAATTTAAATGCGGTTGAAATCTTTCCATGGCTCCAGCCTGACCGATGCAATGCGGTTGGTGCGCGAGTCCCTCGGTGAGAATGCGATTATCGTGGCAACCCGCGATGATGAAATGGGCGGCGTCCGCGTCACCGCTGCAATTGACGAACTGACAGCAACGACCACGGCAACTCCTGCACAGCCTGACGGCTCCGAAGCTATCGAGATCATCGCCGAAGCCCTCATGCGCCATCAAGTGCCGCAGCATCTGGCGGAACGGCTTTTGGCAACTGCAACGCAATTCGCGAATGATGATCCAGTGCTGGCCCTTGGTGCGGCATTCGATGCGCATTTCCAGTTCGCCCCCATCATCGACGATAAACTTGAAAAGCCGCTGGTGCTGATCGGGCCCCCGGGGGCCGGCAAAACGCTGACCACGGCGAAATTCGCGACCAAAGCCACACTCAGCAAACGCTCCGTCACCGTCATCAGCACAGATATCGAGCGCGCGGGTGGTATGGAGCAGCTGGCGGCCTTTACTCGCCTCCTCAAACTTAATCTTGTCGAGATCGAAGATGCGCATGCCCTGCGCGATGCCGTCGTCATGCAAAAGGGTGCGACTGTTTTCATCGATACGCCGGGCCGCAATCCGTTCAATGCCGTCGAACGCCAGCAGGTGCATAACATCGTTACAGCAGCCGGCGGCGAAGCAACGCTTGTAATGCCGACGGGTATGGATGCCGATGAAGCACTCGATATGGCCCATGAATTCCGCGCCTGTGGCGCAAATCGCCTGCTCGTTACGCGCGTAGATATGACGAAACGCCTCGGCAGCTTCTTGCATATTGCATTCGATGCGCATCTGCCGCTTGCCAATTACAGCGCGTCGGAAAAAGTTACGGAACCGCCGACGCCATTTAATCCTGTCACGCTTGCGCGCCTGATTTTGCCTCGCCCGGCAAAATCGGAACAAGCCACAGGCACGCATAGCTAGAAGAAACGGAGACAGCCATGACCGATCCAATACCTTTGAAAACGGAAAAGACTGTAGCTCCCAGCAGCGCGCTTCAATGCCGCAACATGGTCGCTATCGCCAGCGGCAAAGGCGGCGTCGGCAAAACATGGTTTGCGATCACGCTGTGCCATGCGCTCGCCAAGCGCGGCAAGCATGTGTTGCTGTTCGACGGCGATCTCGGCCTTGCCAACGTCGATATTCAGCTGGGCCTGACGCCTGAGCGCGATCTGGGTGCCGTTATCGAAGGCACCAGCACGCTTCCCGGCGCCGTGACGAAATACGCCGAAGGCGGCTTTGATATCCTTGCCGGTCGTTCAGGCTCCGGCAGCTTAGCCACTCTTGCCACGCAAAAGATTTCCGACCTGCGCAACGATCTTATCGCCCTCGCACGCGGCTATGATTATGTGTTTGTCGATCTCGGCGCCGGTGTTGACCGCTCGGTCCGCCAATTGGCTGGCCCTGCAGCCATGACCTATGTTGTCACGACAGATGAGCCGACATCGCTTACCGATGCTTATGCCTTCATCAAGCTTGCTCGCGCATCCAACCCATCTGCCGATATGCGCGTTGTCGTGAATATGGCCGGCAATACCAACGAAGGTCAAAAGACGTTCGAGACGATCCGTAAGGCGTGCGAGACCTTCCTCAAATACAATCCGCAACTTGCGGGCATCATCCGGCGCGATACCAAAGTGCGTGAAGCCATTCGTGCGCAATCACCGCTGCTGGTGCGCTCGCCCTCTGCCGATGCCGCGAGCGATGTGGATGCGATAGCCGCGCGCCTCACCGGCGGCTGATCGGACGCGGCGCTTATGGTCGATATTCCATCAACCACGACCCCGCCGCCGCAAGCGCAGCAGACACAGCCATCTCAGGGCCAATCCGCGACACCAACGCCGGTCCCTGCGACCGTCACCGACCTACCCGATAAAATTCAGCAATTGCTGCGACAAATTCAGGTGCCGGCAACCGTTAGCGATGTCTCGAACGACGGCAGCACGATCACGATTGAAAGCATGATCGGCGATATGACGCTGAATTTGCAGATCGATACCTCTGCCAAAATGCAGCAGGTTACGCAGCAGTTGACCCAGCAACTGATGAATCTGATCGATACGCAAAAGCCGGTAACGGTCGTGGTGCAGCCCGGCTCTCCGCCGACACAAGCCTTCATCATGATGCCGCCGCAGACCCAAGCGCCGGTGGGGGATCCACAAACTGTTGCGAGCGTCATCCAGAACAGCGCCGTGCTGCAAGCCTTCAACCAACCGCCTGCACCCGTTACTGCCGGCACCATTCTTCCGGCGATTGTCCTGCCGCAGAATATCGTGCTGCCGTCGAATGCCGCAGCATCACCCACGCCGCTACAACCACAAGCCAATCCAAATCAGCCGAGCGTGCCGGGCAATGCTCAACCCATTCAGCCAGCCGTACCGGAAGCCATTACCGCAGTGCCTGTTGCACCGCTTGAGCAGCTTCTGGGCGGCAATATTAATCTCGGCATGAACTTGCTGGATGAGATCGTGATGATGGCCGAAGCTAAGGCTCAGCAGACAATCGTCGGAACGCAGCAGCAAGTGATCAATACCGCAGGAACACCAACCACCTCGCCGGCACAGACGACACCAACGCCATTGCCGCCAACGCAGCTTTCGAATGCACCGCCGCTTTCGCAGAGCTTGCCGCAGATACCCAATTCGCTCGCGCCGCAACCCGCGACGCCTCTGCCACCGCTCGCGATCAATAGCATCACAACGCCACCAGCTATCGTTGTTTCTCCGACCGTAGCGCTGCAGCCTACATCGCAAGTTTCGCTGCAGGTGATTGCGGTTTATCCGCCAGCGCCCTCTGCAGCCGCAACTCCACCATCTCCCAGCGTACCTGTCGCGCTGCCGATACCGGCATCGCTACCGGAAGCCGTGAATATCCCGCAGCCGGGGCCGGGACAGATTATCGCAACCGTCACCGGCAACCTGCCGAACGGCCAAGCCATCCTGAAAGCGGGCGATGCGACGCTCTATATCAAAACGCCGATCGATGCACCCGTCGGCACCACACTTTTGATCGCCGTCGAGCAACCCAAAGCGCCGACGCTGCCGATTACGCCGCAAGACGGCCAAAGCAATATCGCGAATTTGCAGCAAGCGCTGTCAACACTTGCGCAGATTAATCCGCAACTCGCGCAAGCCGTGATTGAAAATCATATCCCGCAACCGACGCAAGCGCTGCCCGGAGCGCTTCTCTTCTTCATGAGCGCGTTCAAGCAAGGCAACGTGAAAACATGGCTCGGCAATGATGCCGTCGAAACTTTGATGCATGCCGGAAAATATGAACTCGTTGCCAAGCTGGCCGAAGATCTGACCAAGGCCGGTCAACCGGCAAATGACCCCGTCGTCGGTGAATGGAAATCATATCCCGTACCGCTTCAAGCCAATAATCAGTTTCAGGTGATGAATTTCTATGTTCATCAGCAGGGCCAGCGCGAAGGCGGCGACAAGGGCAGCATTGAATCTGCCTCCAGCAAGAAAGGTAACGTCCGCTTCCTG
>DASTLS010000171.1:0-2778 GCA_035714725.1 Alphaproteobacteria bacterium
TCACCAAGAACATCGGCGGCCCATTCTTCCTGGCTCCAATTATCGTGATGATCGAGCCAGTTGGCGATCAACTCCACAGCCATTTTGCGCGCGGCTTCTGTGCCCACTGCGCGCAGATTGCGAAGCACTGTGCCCGCTTGCCGCAGCGAGACAATCGATGTGTCGAACATCGAACGCTGGCCAGAGAGCAATGCGAGACCCGCTTGCGCATCGCCCGGCCACGGATCGGCGAGCGTGAAATGCAAACGGTCCGGCCCATCGCCGGCGGCCAGAATTTTGCGATAGAGGAGATTGCTATAGGCAACGGTTTCAACGCCGCTGCGAACTTTCTTGAGTAAGTTTCGCGGCGTATGTTTTTTAGCGGCCGTTTTCATGCCGCTCTATCCGCGTAGAGCTTTAATGTTCGAGGCGTAGTGCGCGGGCCCGCCCTTGAATGTCGCGGTACCGGCGACCAGCACATCGGCGCCGGCCTTGATGACTTCCTTGGCTGTCGCGTGATCGATGCCGCCATCGACTTCAAGATCGATGGTCTTGCCGAGCGCATCGATCGCTTTGCGCAGTGCTTTAATTTTCTCGACCTGCGGATAGATGAAAGCCTGTCCGCCAAAACCGGGATTGACGGTCATGACGAGAACGAGATCGAGATCGCCAAGCACATGTTCGATGCTCGCAAGCGGTGTGGCGGGATTAAGCGCAACGCCGGCTTTTTTGCCGAGCGTCTTGATCAGATGAATGGTGCGATGCAAATGCGGGCCGGATTCCGGATGCACGGTGATGATATCGGCACCGGCATTCGCGAAATGCTGAACGTACGGATCGACAGGTGCTATCATAAGATGCACATCGAACGTTTTTTTGCTGTGCTTGCGCAGCGCAGAAATGACGGACGGGCCTATCGTGATGTTCGGAACGAAATGGCCATCCATGACATCGACATGGATATAGTCGGCACCCGCGGCATCGATGGCCTGCACTTCTTCGCCGAGCTTGGCGAAGTCGGCGGACAGGATCGAAGGGGCGATGCGGATGTCTTGTTGCATATCAAATCTATAGCAGATGGCTCGAGGCAGATAAATGGCCGAGGCCCGGAATCAGCCGATTAACCCAATAAAAGCGGGTATTTGTTAACAGTCGATGAAAGTGATTCGGCATTTGCAGGGGTTGGCCGCTTTTTGCTAAAGGAAAAGGCCGTTTTTATTATCAGGGATGCATATCGTGGATATTATTAAAGCCGTCAAAGAGCTGTTTCAGCCGCGTTGGACCAGCAAAACTTATCGCTCGAAAGAGACTGGTTTGCGCTATTCGTTGGAGGCTGTCGAAGTTGCCCCCAATACATTTCAGTTGATCGACCGCACCTCCGGCCCGGGACTTGGTAATATGCGTCGCCTGCCCGAAACAGGAACGGTTGCTTTCGGTGCGTGCTTCGGAGCTATGCATGATTTTGAAAGAATGATGACGGAGTGCGGTCATAAGATGGTAGCAAAGGGTCATCGTCATCACAGCCGTGCCCCGGTACCGGAAGGTTATAAATGTCAGAGAAACGACCAGCTACGCAGCCCGCAGACAAGCCCGGAAGCAGCGACGCTGTAAAAACTCCGGCTAAGGAAAAGGAAATCGGCGGCCCGAAAGGCCCCGAGCCCACGCGTTATGGCGATTGGGAACAAAAAGGCCGCTGCACGGATTTCTAACTCGCTCGGTTTTTCACCAACTCATCGACGACAGCCGGATCCGCGAGCGTCGAGGTATCGCCAAGACTATCCAGCTCGTTCGCGGCGATCTTCCTCAAAATGCGACGCATGATTTTACCGGAGCGCGTTTTCGGCAAACCCGGCGCCCATTGAATGACATCGGGCGTCGCGATAGGTCCAATCTCTTTTCGCACCCAGGCAACGAGTTCTTTCCGCAATGCATCGCTTGAAGCGACGCCGGATTTCAGCGTGACATAGGCATAAATGCCCTGCCCTTTGATATCGTGCGGATAGCCAACAACAGCCGCTTCCGCGACATTCTGATTTGCGACCAACGCGCTTTCGATCTCGGCTGTGCCGAGCCGGTGGCCCGCGACATTGATCACATCATCGACGCGACCGGTGATCCAGTAATAACCGTCTTCATCGCGACGGCATCCGTCACCGGAAAAATATTTGCCCTTGAAGGTGCTGAAGTATGTCTGCACGAAGCGCGCGTGATCGCCGAACACCGTGCGCATTTGCCCGGGCCAGCTATCCCTGATGCAGAGATTGCCTTCGCACGCACCATCTAAAACTTTGCCTTCGCCATCAACGATGATCGGCTCAATGCCGAAGAAAGGCAGAGTGGCAGAACCTGGCTTAAGCTTCGTTGCGCCCGGCAACGGCGTGATAAGATGACCTCCCGTTTCCGTTTGCCACCATGTATCAATGACGGGGCAACGTTCATCGCCAACAACGCGGTAATACCACATCCACGCTTCGGGATTGATCGGCTCACCGACAGAGGCCAATAAACGCAGCGATTTGCGGCTGGTTTTCTTCACTGGCTCTTCGCCCTCCCTCATGAGTGCGCGGATGGCGGTGGGTGCCGTGTAGAAGATGTTCACTTTGTGCTTATCGATCACCTGCCAGAAACGCGATGCATCCGGATAATTCGGTACGCCTTCGAACATCAAGGTCGTCGCGCCATTCGCCAACGGGCCATACACAATATAGCTGTGGCCCGTCACCCAACCGATATCGGCGGTGCACCAATAGATATCGCCGTCGTGATAATCGAACACATATTTATGCGTCATCACGGCAT
>DASTLS010000172.1:0-7068 GCA_035714725.1 Alphaproteobacteria bacterium
GTCGAAGACCTTATTCGCGGCGTAATCGTGCAATCGGGCAATGATGCGGCAGTGACGTTGGCAGAAGGTTTGGGCAGCGGTTCGGAATACACATTCGCCGATATGATGAATGCCAAAGCCAAAGAACTCGGCATGAATAACAGTCATTTCATGAACGCGACCGGCTTACCGGACCCACAGCATTATTCGACCGCGCGTGATCTTTCGACGCTGGCTGTGGCACTGATTAGAGATTTCCCAGAATTCTATCACTATTTCTCGGAAACCGAGTTTAGCTACAACAACATCAAGCAGGGCAATCGTAACCCGCTGCTGTATCGCAATATGAATGTCGATGGCCTTAAGACCGGCCACACGGATGCTGGTGGTTATGGCCTGACAGGTTCTGCGATCCGCGATGGCCGCCGCCTCGTAGTTGTTTTGAACGGCATGCAGGATATGCAGGCCCGCGCCGATGAAAGTGCACATGTCCTCGATTGGGGTTATCGCGAATACGGCCTTTATCCCGTCGTGAAGAAGAATGACAAGCTCGCCGATGTAAAAATCTGGTTGGGCCAGCAAGCGACCGTGCCGTTGCTGGTCTCAGACGATGTTGTGTTGAGCCTTCCGCGTAGTGCGCGCTCCGGGTTGAAGACAGACGTCACCTATAATCAGCCGGTGCAGGCGCCGATCACAAAGGGCCAGCAGCTTGGCGTGCTGACGATCTCAGCACCCGGCATGGACAATAAAGAAATTCCGCTGGTTGCCGGTGCCGATGTCGCGAAGCTTGGCTTCTTTGCGCGCATTCGCGTGAAGTTGCACCAGCTCATTCATTCGGCAGCGTAAATGCTGCGCGGCAAATTCATTACGCTGGAAGGCGGAGAAGGTGCCGGAAAATCGACGCAAGCCAAGCGTCTCGCGGCTTTCCTGAAAAAGCACGGTATCAAAACCGTACTCACGCGCGAAGTCGGTGGCTCCGCTGCGGCGGAAGACATCCGCAAGCTCTGGCTCTCGCAAGATGAAGGCTATTGGGAGCCGCTCTCCGAGCTCATGATGATTTTCGCAGCACGTCGCGATCATCTGGTTCGCACCGTTTGGCCGGCGCTCAAGCGTGGCGAATGGGTTGTGTCGGACCGGTTTGTTGATAGCTCGCACGCTTATCAAGGCATTGCCAAGAACGCGCCGACGCCAAAGGTTGTCGATCAGCTCTATAAGCAAATTGCCGGTGATTTTGAACCGGACCTTACGCTTCTTCTTGATATGCCGGTTGAGGCCAGCATGGCGCGCGTTAAGGCACGTGGCGGCTGGGATGATCGCTATCAGCTGAAACCAGCGCCGTTTCATAAGAAGTTGCGCGCCGCCTATCTGGCGCTTGCTAAAAAGAACAAAAACCGTATCCGCTTGGTTGATGCCAATCGCGAAGAAAGTGCCGTCGCGGACGAGATCGAGAATATCGTCCGCAAGCGTTTCAAGGTTAAGTGATGAGCGAACCCGCGCAAACCTCGGCCCTTATCGGTCATGACGAAGCGATGAAACAGGCGGCAGAGGCTTTTGCTTCGGGCCGCATGCATCATGCGTGGATGATCGCGGGTATCGAGGGTATCGGCAAATCGACGCTCGCTTATCATATCGCGCAGCATGTTTTGTCGGGTGGCGAGAACAAAATCGGCAAGCTGGATATGAACCATCGCGTCGCCAAGCTGATTACAGCGGAAGCGCATCCGGATATGCTCGTCATTCGTCGTGCGACGGATGAAAAGACTGGCGAGTTGCGCAACAGCATTGTTGTCGATGATGCGCTGAAAGTTGCGGCTTTCCTGCACAAGACCTCGACGCATGGTGGCTGGCGCGTTGTGATGATCGATGAAGCGCAAACGCTAAATCGCCATGGGCAGAACGCTATCCTCAAAATTCTAGAAGAACCGCCCGCACGCGTTCTCATTCTCATTACCGTCACGACGCCCGGCGCTTTGCTGCCGACCATTCGCTCGCGCTGCCGTGTTCTGCATCTGGCGCCGCTCGATACCAAACATCTGAAAACGATCCTGACGCGCTCGGGCCCTGAACTGGCTCAGGATGATGTTGAGCGATTGATCGCGCTTTCCGGCGGCAGCGTCGGCTTTGCGCTCAAAATTCTGCGCACCGAAACTCTGCCGCTTTATGACGAGCTGCTTTCAATTCTTAGTGATTTGCCGAAGCTTGATATCGCGCGACTGCACAAGCTTGCCGATAGCGTTAGCCGCAAGGCGGATGCCGAAGGCTTCGATGTTTTGCGGACATTGTTGATCGAGGCGATGCGCGTTGAAGCGCGTGATCAAGCGGTGAGTGGTGCAGGCGGCGTCGCGCCGAAATTACAGGCTTGGGATAAAGTGCGGGGCATTTTTGCAGCAGCTGAAGGTGCCAACCTTGATCGCAAGCTCGCCTTTATCAACGCTGTGACGGAAATCCGTAACGCGGCTTAAAGCGAAGCAAGCACGCTCACGGCGTCGCACGCCAATAAAATCGCATTCACGCCGAGGCATATGAAGAAGCCCTTTGAGCGGCTCTTGGCTTTCCGGTAATAGCCGCGCGCGTACAGGATGCGTCCGAAGAGCCAGACAGCGCCGAAGGCCGCGGCGAAAACATCGTCCATTGCATAGGCTGCGATCCAGAGCAGAGGCAGATGCAGGACGAGTTGCTCGAGTGTGTTTTGATGCGCACGATAAATGCGATCGAATTTTTCAGGACCCGTTGTTGAGGGTGCTTTGACTTCAAACTTGCCGCGCGCCTTGCTGACATTAAAAGCCAAAATGCCGTAGACGACGATGTCGAGAAGCGTGACGAAAGCGGTCGAAGGCTTGGGCATCGTGCCGAAATTGGCGGTAAAAACGTGCCACGGATCCATCGTCATCATGAGAAGCCTCCATCAACTGGTGAGGAGGGCAGGATAATCCATTCCGCAGATTTATCGAGGGAAGATTTTAGGCGGCGCCCGGGAAACCATCGCGCGCGGTGCGATACACCTGCGTGGCGTGGGCGCTATGCATATCCGGCTCATAAGGAACAGCGCCTTCGTCTTTCAGAAGATCGCTTTGTGTTTGAATGAGGCTGCTGAGAACATCGCTGGCTAGCAACTGACGGGTGACGTTCTGAAAGCCGTCGAGGTGATCGGGCGAATCATAGTGATCTTGGGGTGAGGGCGGCACATTATCGATTGGCTCAATCGGATCGGCGGCAAAAGAGCGGGAAATGCGCTTAATCCCAGCAGCCGATGGCGAACGGCTCAACCCTGAAGAGCCGAGATAGCCGCGAAGGTTGCGGGTGAAGGAGGAGCGAGTGACGCTGGTCATGCGAATTCCGTATGCACGTGATGCCTAGACAACATAAGAACAGTTCGATATGGAAATGATCAAGCAAAAAGCTCATAAATTTATGGTTTCTGAATCTTTTTAGGGTGTGTTCCGAACGCCCTACAAACGGGTAATTATCAAGCGAATCCAAATATGTATCGAGGATGCGCTTGCACCGGACTTGGGCCTTCGGCATAGTTTTTTTCCATCACCACGCGATTCGCCAAAGGCATCAGGGCTCCCATGGGTAAAATCACCTCCACCCCCCGCTCCCATTTCCTGAAATTTCTTATCGTTGCCGCGCTGATTATTGCAGCGGCCATCGCGCCGGAACGAACCATCGCAAACGACCTGCCGCTCGCGGCGACATCGCCGTTGGTCGGTTTCACATTCGATGACAAGCCGCTGACGCTTCCCGTGCAACGCAATTTCCAAATGGCGATGCTGACAGCGAGCAGCGAGTTGGGCCGCAGCTGCGGCAAGATGGAATCTTATGGCTGGCGCATGAACCAGTCGGAGCAGGACCGCGTCAATCAGATCTTCAACACGACCGTCGATCGCCTTCGTGGCCTTGGTTATGAAGTTCAGGCGCAATCGCCAAGCTCCGTTTCGCGCGACATCACAATGTTCACGGCAGACCGCTCGGACGGTCATTTCATCTTCATGTGGTCGGCGGGTGAAATCGGTTTGGTCATGGTGCTTTGCCAATCTTCGGCTCCTCCGGGCAAGCCGCACGCCAATACGCTCGCAACAACGTCACCGGTGCAGATTTTCCCGCAGGAAAATTTCATGCAGCAAACGTTGCCGCCCCCACCGGATAACAAGAAGCAGAAGATTGCCGCTTCGCGTTTTACGCCGGTTGGTAATTGGTACGGCAGCTATACCTGCGCGCAGGGCTATACAGGCGCCACGCTTCAGATCAGCAATCTGCGCGGCGAAGATTTCGAAGGTGTCTTCCGTTTCTACCCAACGCCGAAGAACCCTTACGTTCCGTCCGGCCGCTATACGGTTTATGGCCAGTATGATCGTTCGTCGAACCGTATCCTGATCAATCCGGGCAAGTGGCTCGAGCGTCCGAAGAACTACTACAACACCGTCATGGTCGGCAGCTTCGATCCTGTCCAGCATACGTTCAGTGCTTACTTCCAGGGCATCACCGGATGCACCAGCTTTGAAGCTAAGAACACGGATGAAAGCCCCGCGGGCATGTCCGGCCAACTTCACAAGGCGAAAAAGAAGCCGAAGCCTAAGAAGAAAAAGGTTGTGAAGAAAGCGGTTGAAGCAGCTCCTGTTTCGACAACAAGCACGACCAGCACAACGACAACCACGACGACAACTGCACCTTCGACAGATGCGGCGACGGGAACGCCGGCTGGTGTTGCGTCACCAGCAGAAGTTGCCCCGGCAACTCCGGCTGTCGGCACAGCTGCGGCTCCTGCGTCTAATGCATTGCCTGCAAATGCGCCGCAAATCGTGCCTGCACCGCCTGCCGTGTCGCCCGATGCAGCGGCACCTGCTGGCATTCAGCTTCCGGCACCACCGCCGGCTGCAACCTCTGTGCCTGCTCCTCCTGCAACCACGGCTCCGACGTCGATTGCACCTGCTGCTCCGGCGGCTACACCAGCTGCAGCGCCTGCAGCTGCACCCGCCGCAACTCCGGCTCCTGCGGCTGCGCCGGCAAGCCCCTCGAAACCATCCGGCGCCATTGATCCTGATCCGACGCACCAAATTCAGGTTGCGGCTTATCACAACCCTGCGTGGGGCGGTGGCGGCAGAATGCCAACGGCGCCACCGGCACCGTCTGCAACAGCCCCGGCAACGCCAGCGCCGTCTGATACAGCAGCGCCGAACAAGGAGGACGATTCTTCATCGATCCTTGATGTCTTTAAGAGCAAGAAGAAGGCGCCTGATGCAGCGCCCGCTTCGCCGGCCCCGGCTCAGCAGACGGCTCCTGTTGGTACCCAGAAGTCAGATTCAATTGATCCCGCATCTTCGCAGGAAATACAGGTTGCGGATATGAAGGGGCGCCCATCTCCGCCTATGACGCCGCCGCCACCGCCCAATCCGACGCCAAATGCGGATCCCTCAAGCTCTGCTTCCCAACCAGCCGGCGACTCCTCATCGTCGGTTTTTGATTTTCTGAGGAAGAAAAAGAAAGAAACGTCACCCGATGCAACGCCGCAGCCAGCGCCCGTCGGTACGCAGAAATCGGGTTCAGCTGAGCCGGAGTCTCTGCCGGCCCCTTTTATGGTAGCTGTTGCGTCTGGTCAGTGGGTTACGCCGTACATCCCCCAGGCACAACAGCCAAATGTGATAACGCCGACAGTCCCGCCAGTCTCTCCAGCACCCCAGGCTAGCCAGCCGACGTATGCGGCACCGTATCCCAACCAGGTTCCTACGATAACGCAAGCGCAGCAGCCGGTCCCGACACCGCCGCCGAATTATGTGTCGCCAAACGATTCAAACGTGCCTGAAGTTGTTCAAGCGCCGCCGCCGAATTATGTTCAGCCTCCCGTTCAGCAGCCTCCCTATATTCAGCAAGTTCCCCCGCCGAATTATGTGCCGGATAACGGCCGACCGAACGGCACCCCTCCCTAAATTCTATTTTGTAGTTTAAGCAGCGGCCTGTTCGCCCGGCGCTGGTGCCGGAGCTGTGCGCCGGTTTCGTGTGACAGCGGCTTTTGGCGCGGGCATATGGCTATGCACGAAGGCGGCGACCTTGGGGGCAATGATGTTTTCCCATTTGCTCCCGCTGAAAACACCATAATGGCCGACATCCGGTTGCAGGTGATAGGTTTTACGACTTGCCGGAATACCGGTCGTTAGATCGAGCAGGGGCGCACTCTGGCCGCCTGAGATATCGTCCTTGCCGCCCTCGACGACCATGAGCGCTGTCTTCGTAATTGCGCCGAGATCGACGCGTTGGCCATGATGATAAAATTCGCCCTTGGCGATGGAGGCCTCCTTGAAAACTTCATTCACGGTCTGGAGGTAGAACTCGGCGGGCAGGTCGCAAGCGGCGAAATATTCATCGTAGAATTTCCGGTGCGCATCACGCCCTGCGGTATTGCCGGCGAGAATATCCTTATATTCCTGAACATGCGCATCGATGTGGCGATCCGGATTCATGCCCATAAAGCTCGTGAGCTGCATCCAGCCCGGATACACGCGACGTCCCGCGCCATCATAATTTAATGGCACGCGGTGAATGACCATGCGCTCGAAATCTTCAATCGAAAGCTTGTTGGCGTATTCGATTACAGCATTTGATTTCGCGCGCACATCAATCGGGCTCGCCATGATGACGAGTGATCGCGGCGGCAAAAGTGTTGGATCGTTCTTCTGGTGAATAAGCGCCACAGCAGCGGTCACAGCAGGGCCCGGCTGGCATACAGCCATGACATCCACATCGCCCTTGAAGTGGCCGATATATTTCATCGTGGTATCGATGAAGCTGTTGAGATCGAATGACCCCTTCGACATCGGGATATCGCGGGCATTCGCCCAGTCGGTGACATAGACATCGTGATTGGGGAGGAGGCCTTTTACAGTCCCGCGCAGGAGCGTCGCGAAGTGGCCGGACATAGGGGCGACGAGCAGCATCTTCGGCTTGCCTTCGCTCTCGGCTGTTTTGAAATGCACGAGAGAGCCGAAATCGTCCTTGATCACAGTTTCAGGCGTAGCGCCTTCGATATTCCATTCCGGCTTTTTGTAATTGCGTGTCAGGCCGCCGACAACCTCGGCAGCAGCGGCAAAATTT
>DASTLS010000173.1:0-4409 GCA_035714725.1 Alphaproteobacteria bacterium
GAGATTTCAGGTTTATATTTCGTTAACCGAAGAAGCCTCTGAGGCATCGAATTTATTGACTTAAATCAGTCGATTAGAGGCCATCTTCAAGGCAGCAGTTGAACGTGATCGCAAGGCTTGCGATAAACCTGACATGAATCAGCAACCAACGACCTTCATCACCGGTGCGACCGGCTTCGTCGGCGCCGCCGTGGCCCGTACTCTGATAGCCCAGGGCCACCGCCTTAAAGTTCTCTCCCGACCGAATAATGACAGGCGCAACCTGGACAATCTCGATATCGAAATTATTGAGGGCGATCTTGGAAATGTGGAAAGCTACCGCCATGCGCTGAAGGGCTGCCAGGCTCTCTTTCACGTCGCAGCCGATTACCGCATCTGGGTCCCGAATGCCGCCGCCATGGACCGTATTAATGTGGACGGCACGCGGGCTCTGATGATGGCTGCCCTCGATGCTGGAATAGAGCGCGTCGTTTACACCAGTTCTGTGGCCACGCTCGGCAAAAACGCCGACGGCACTCCCGCCAACGAAGATACCCGCGTGACGCTGGCCGATATGATCGGCACATATAAGCGCTCCAAATTCATCGCCGAGCAGGAAGTGCAGCGCCTGATACGCCATCACGGGCTGCCCGCCGTGATCGTCAACCCGTCGACCCCCATCGGGCCGCGCGATATCAAGCCGACACCGACGGGCCGCATTGTAGTGGATGGCGCCACGGGCAAAATTCCGGCTTTCATCGATACCGGCCTGAATGTCGCGCATGTCGAAGATGTCGCGATTGGTCACTGGCAGGCTTTCACCAAAGGCAAAATCGGCGAGCGCTATATTCTCGGCGGCGAAAATCTGGCGCTCGGCAAAATTCTCGCAATCATCGCAGAGATTTCCGGCCGCCCTGCTCCGACAATGAAACTTCGCCGCGAGATGCTTTATCCCATCGCCATCGCTGCCGAAGGCATCGCGCGATTGACCGGCAAGGAGCCGATCGTGACGATGGACGCGCTTCGCATGACGAAGAAAAAGATGTTCTTCTCATCCGAAAAAGCGGCGCGTGAGCTGGATTATCGCTGGCGCCCGGGCCACGCAGCTATCGCCGATGCAATAACGTGGTTCCGCGAGCATAAATACATCTGACGGGTAACTTGCCTCCCGTCGCTAAGTTGCTAGTCTCCTAGCCTGTCTTTCCGAGGATATATGACCATTACCGTGCAGGCCCCACTTGATGATACCGCCAGCGGCAAAAACCGTGACACCGAGAATTTTCCGGTCGGCTCGGCGCTGATCCGTCCGGATTTGCGCGCTCATGTCCATGCCTTTTATAATTTCGCGCGCGCGGCAGACGATATCAGCGATCATCCTTTGATGGACCCGCAAGAAAAAATCCGCCGCCTCGACCGCTTTGCCACGGTTCTTGGCGACAATGATCTTTATGACGTGCCGAGCGCGGTTGCCATGCGCCATAGCCTCAAGGAAACGAAGATTACGCCGCAGCATTGCCTTGATCTGCTCACCGCCTTTAAACGCGACGCGACGCAGCTGCGTTACAAAGATTGGGCCGATGTGATGGATTACTGCCGCTATTCGGCATCGCCTGTGGGGCGACATGTACTCGCGTTGCATGGGGTGGGCGAAGTGGCATGGCCCTCCAACGATGCACTCTGCAGCGCACTGCAAGTGATCAATCATGTTCAGGATTGCGCCGACGATTATCGCGAACTGGATCGCGTCTATATTCCACAAGACATGCTGATGGCTAATCGCGGTTTCACCGCCGATCTGTCGCGCACGAAATCGACTGAAGCTTTGCAGACAACCTTGCAGCAGATGCTCGACAAGCTCGAGCCGATGCTGAAGGAAGCGCGCAATCTGCCGCGCCATGTACCGGATTGGCGCTTGAAATGCGAAACCTCGATCATCTGCGTGCTGGCGGAAAAACTCGTGAAGCTGCTGCGCGACCGCGATCCGCTTTGCGATAATGTGAAACTCGGCAAGCCCGCGATTGTGATGGCCGGCATTACAGGATTGGTGCGCGCGTGGCTGTAATCGCTTATCAGGATGCATTGCTGGATGTGAAAGCGCGCGTCGCCAAATCGCGTTCGTCCTTCCACGCCGGCATGGCGATTTTGCCGAAAGCGCGCCGCGATGCGATGTATGCGCTCTATGCGTTTTGCCGCGAAGTGGACGATATCGCCGACGACGGCGCGACGCTCGAGGAACGCACGCAAGGCTTGCAGCAATGGCGCGAGCGTATCGCGCTTCTGTTTCGCAACAAGCAGGTGAGCGACAGCATCACCGCAGCCCTCCAGCCCGCGATTGAAAGTTTCCAGCTGGTAGAGACCGATTTTCAGGCGATCATCGATGGCATGGCGATGGATGCCGGTGATCCCATCTGCGCGCCTGACCACAAAATGCTCGACCTCTATTGTGATCGCGTGGCATCGGCTGTGGGCCGTGCGTCTGTCCGGATTTTTGGCGATAACAGCCCGACGGCGATGGACCTTTCCTATCATCTTGGCCGCGCGTTCCAGCTGACGAATATTCTGCGCGACATCTATGAAGACGCGCAGCGCGGCAGGCTCTACCTGCCGGAAGAATTGCTGAAGAAGCACAATGTCGCTTCGCGCGTTCCTGCCGAAGTCGTCAAAGACGCTAACCTTCCTGCCGTTTGCCGCGAATTGGCTGTCGAAGCCGAACAGCATTTCACGCTCGCCGATAAGGCCATGAGCGCGTGCAAGCCCGAAGCGATGAAACCCGCCAAAATCATGCGCGCTTATTACGGCGCGATTTTCGAGAAGCTGAAACGCTGCGATTGGAAGAATATTTCGAAGCGCGTGACGTTGCCGAAATGGAAGAAACTCTGGCTCGTGCTGCGCGAGTTGTTCCCATGAGCGAGCGTCGCGTTCACATTGTCGGCGCCGGCATGGCCGGCCTTTCTTCGGCACTCCAATTGTCATTGGCTGGCGAAAAAGTCACGTTGTACGAAGCCGCGCCTTTTGCCGGTGGCCGTTGCCGTTCCTTTATCGACCGCGAACTCGATTGCCGCATTGATAACGGCAACCACCTCGTTCTCTCGGGCAATATCGCCATTCAGGATTATCTCTATCTCACGAATGCGTTGGCTACGATGGGTGGCCCCGGTGAGCCGATCTTCCCGTTCATGGATTTGGAAAGCGGTGAGCGCTGGATCGCGCGCATGAATATGGGCCGCATGCCGTGGTGGATTTTTAATAAGAATAACCGTGTGCCGGGCACCAAGCCACGTGATTATCTCTCGGCGCTCAAAATTTTAACGTCGGGCAATCTCGATATCATTTCCGAACGCCTCAAGAACGACACGATGCTTTATCGCCGTTTCTGGGAGCCGATTGTCATTGGCGTTTTGAATACCGAAGCGGAAACGGCATCCGCCAAACTCCTCGCCAACGTATTCGCGCAAAGCTTTACTGCGGGCGGGCGGCAATGCGTTCCGCTGGTGCCGAAGATCGGTCTTTCCGAAACCTTCGTGGCGCCCTGCCTCAATGTGCTGCAGCAAAAGGGCGTGCAATTCGCGACCAATAGTCGCCTCCGCGCCATTCGCACGGCGGGTCATCACATCCGCGAGTTGGATTTCAACGGCACCATTGTCGATGTCGGCCCGAAAGACTGGGTTATCCTCGCGCTGCCCGCATGGGTAATCAAAGATTTGTTGCCGGATATTTCCGTGCCGACCGAATTCCGCTCCATCATCAATGCGCATTACCGCGTCGAAGTGCCGAACAATCCAGCCGGCTTTACTGGCCTTGTCGGTGGCGTAGCCGAATGGGCATTCGTGAAGCCGGGCGTAGTATCCGTCACCGTCAGCTGCGCCGAGCGCTATGGCGATTACGCAGTGCGCGATCTGGTGCAACCGATCTGGGCTAATCTCGCGAAACTTTACGATCTCGATCCTGCAAAAGTGCCGCCGCACAAAATCTTCAAAGAAAAATATGCGACCTTTGCCGCAACGCCGGAGCAGAATGCGCGACGTCCCCTGCCCTTCGATTTCCGCTGGCAGAATATGGCGTTGGCAGGTGAGTGGACGGCAACGGGACTGCCCTCGACCATCGAGGGCGCCATCCGTTCAGGCATGAAAGCGGCACAGATCGTTATGCGCTGGGCAGATTAAGCGTTCGATTTGCGAAATCCCCGGATTAAGCTAGTATCGCCACAGCTAATCTCCCGGGGCTTTTTCATGAAATACAAATTATTACTATGCATGGTGGCCGCAATTTCCTCCCTCGCCGCCTGCGAGCGCGACCGTGTCGTTATCATCGGCACTCCGCCGAATGCCACACAACAGAAATCGGAAGTGACAGAGCATCAATTGACTTTGTCGGCGCCTTGCTTGCCCACGGATGTGTCGCCTTATTTAAGCGGTCGCATCAAGGTTGCG
>DASTLS010000174.1:0-4728 GCA_035714725.1 Alphaproteobacteria bacterium
CTTGGCGAAGACGGTCTCGAGATCGGCAAGATCTACGACTATGACATCATCATTCTCGATCTGATGCTCCCGGATATCGACGGCTACGAAGTTCTGCGTCGCCTCCGTTCGGCCCGCGTCTCGACCCCTATCCTGATTCTCTCGGGCCTCTCCGAGCTGGACAATAAGATCAAAGGTCTTGGCTTCGGTGCTGACGACTACCTCACCAAACCTTTCGACCGCCGCGAACTGGTTGCGCGTATCCACGCCATCATCCGTCGCTCGAAGGGCCATTCCGACAGTGTCATCCGCACAGGCAAGATGATCGTGAACCTCGACACCCGCACCGTGGATGTCGACGGCGCACCGCTCCATCTGACCGGCAAGGAATACGGCATCCTCGAGCTACTGAGCCTCCGCAAGGGCACGACGCTCACTAAGGAAATGTTCCTGAACCACCTTTATGGCGGTATGGACGAGCCTGAACTCAAGATCATCGACGTGTTCGTCTGCAAACTGCGCAAGAAGCTGGCGACAGCTGCAGGTGGCGAGAACTACATCGAAACCGTCTGGGGCCGTGGCTACGTGCTGCGTGATCCGCCAGGCGCTGAGCAAGGCCGCCCGGCAGTTCCTAAAGCCGCAGCAACAGCCTAAAATCTGTTTTCCTGAATTGTGTGATCAGTATTACTGAGGCGCTTTTGGCGCGCTCATAATCCACATACGCGCAGCAACGGCGAGCAGGAATATGCAGAAGGCTCGCTTCAAAATGTAGTCCGGCATGCTGAGCGCGATCTTTGCGCCAAAATAGCTGCCCAAAAACATGCCAACCGAAATCATAAGGCCGTCTTTTACATGGCCCATATTAATCTGCCCGGATTGATAGAAGGCGTAAACGCCGGCGGCACCGATCGGCAGCAGCAAGGCGACCAGTGACGTGCCCGTCGCCGTGACTTGCGAATAGCCCGCGATGATCGTAAGCGCCGGCACAATGATCAATCCGCCGCCAACGCCGAAGATACCGGCCAATATCCCGGCGCAGACGCCAACAACCAGAAAGAACGGCAGAGTTTCCGTAAACGCCATTAGGCCCTCGCATGCGCCACAGCGGGCGCGTGATTATCGATTGAATAGAACCCGTTATCGACATTCAAAGGCTTCAATCGCTCAAAGCCTCCGGCAGTCTCCGACCGCCCAAGCAGCAGATAGCCATCCGTTGCCAGAACGCTCGTCAACGCACCAAGGAGATGCGTGCGTGTCTGGACATCGAGATATGTAAGAACATTGCGACAGAAAATGGCATCGAACACGCCGATGGGGCCGAAATCCTGAAGCAGATTGCCCTCGCGGAACTGCACCATCTTTTTGATGTCGTCCTTAATCTGCCATTTATCGACAGCGGGCTGCGTGAAATATTTCACCAGCATGCGCACCGGCAAGCCACGCTGCACTTCGAATTGCGTATAGGTGCCGTTGGTCGCGCGGGTCACCATATCCTTTGCGATATCGGTGCCGATGATATCGATCTTCCAGCCATCGAGTGCCGCCTTCTCCTCATTCAGCATCATGGCGAGCGAATAAGCTTCCTGCCCGCTCGAGCACGCGGCAGACCAGATGCGCAAATGCTTCTTCCCTGCCCGTGCCGTAAGGATCTTTGGCAGAATATCTTTCTGAAATTCGAGGAACAGTTTCCGATCGCGGAAGAACATGGTTTCGTTCGTCGTCGTCGCATCCGTGATGTCGCGCATGAGGTTTTCATCGCGATTGTTGCGAACATTGTCCGCAATATCCTCGAGCGACTTCATGTTGTATTTGCGCATGACGGTCAGAAGCCGCGATTCAAGGAAATAGGCCTTGTCGCGTGTCAGCACGAGGCCGGAGCGCTGCTTGACCATATGGGCGAAGAGATCGAAATCTTCCGGGCTCATGATGCGATCAGATCCAGAAGTTCGAGTTTCCCGCGGATGATATCGCTATCGAACGGCTTCATGATGTATTCGTTGGCGCCGGCATCGAGCGCCTGCGTGATGTGGGCGATGTCGGTCTCATTGGTGCAGAAAACAACGAGCGGCTTCTCGCCGTTCGGTTCTTTGCGCAACGCCTGAATGAACGCCATGCCATCCATCACCGGCATCTGCCAATCGAGCAGGATGAAGTCCGGCAGCGCCGTGCGGCATTGGGTGAGAGCGGCCTCGCCATTCTCGGCTTCCTCGCAACTGAATCCGATGGATTCAAAAATCTGGCGCGCCACTTTGCGGATCACGCGACTGTCATCGACAATCAGGCAGCTTTTCATCGCGGGGCAACCATAACGTCAGAATTTCAGGCAGCAGCCTGTATCTCGGCGGCGTAGAGGCTCAAATCCAGGCGGTCGGGGATCGACTGATCGAATTTAAGCTTGAGATTGAAATGCGCCGCAAATTTGCCGGTGATATAGGCCTGAATGGTCCGCGGCGTCAATTCCTCGACCAGAGCCGACCCGATCAGTGCGGCTTGCATCTGCGGCGAGAGTTGTGCGCTACGTCCGACAATCTCGAACCGGCATCCGGCCGTCGAGCCATCTGTTGCCGCGCGCAAAGAAACGACGCCGCCATAGGGCAGAACTTCTTCGGCAAGAATGATCATGTTCAGAATAACTTTGAGATATCCGGCTTGCGCGGTCGCTGCCGGGGGCTGATCATCTGGCCAATTGAGTGTCACTTTGCCGCCTGCCATATATTGCTCGGCAGTTTGCTTCACATCTTTGACCGGCAAACCTTCTTCGCTGCCGGCGCGGCCATAGGCCGTGCGAAACAAGCGCAAACGGCGCGACGCATGCGCAGCGCTATCACCGATCAGTTTCATGGCTTCGTCGACGACACCACCGCCGATATCTTCGATCAATTCGACGCCGTTATTGATTGCGCTGACCGGGCTGACCAGGTCGTGGCATAATTTGGAGGACAAAAGCTCCAGAACCCGCATTTCGATTTGCATGGGCCGCCTCTCTTATAAGTCCGTTTTGCTCTGCAATTATTGAGGCAATCGGGAATGATTTGAATGTAAACCTCAGTATGTTTACAATTGCGCAACAATCGTTAAGGGACGCTTAACAAGCTGTATTTATGAGTAATCTTCGCATGAAAATTGCCTTCACCGCTGCTCACAATTCTTTGGCCCAAGACGCCCTCAAGGCCCTTACGAATCAATACGGACAAAGCGATATCAAAGGCGCTGATGCTGTTGTTGCACTCGGCGGCGACGGCCAGGTTTTGAAAACGCTTTATGAAGTCATGGAATGCGGCAAGCCCGTGTTCGCTATGCGCCGCACGGAATCCATCGGCTTCCTCTGCAACGATTATCATATGGAAAATTTAGAGGCGCGTATTGCAAAAGCTCATAAGGTCGCGCTTCACCCGCTTCAGATAGAAGCGGTAACGGGAGCCGGCAAAAAACAGAGCGGTTTTGCGATCAACGAAGTTTCGGTGATCCGCGAGACGGCGCAATCTGCGCGTCTGCGCATCGCTGTGGATGGCAAGGAACGCATCGCCCAATATAGCGGCGACGGCATGCTTGTTTCCACGCCCGCGGGCAGCACAGCCTACAATCACTCGTGCGGCGGCCCGATCATGCCGCTCAATGCCAACACGCTTGTGATGACTGCGATCAGTGGTTATCGCCCACGCCGTTGGTCGTATGCGGTTTTGCCGCAGGATAGCGTTGTTGAAATCACAGCTCTTGAAACCGCGAAGCGCCCGGTGCGCATCGAGGCGGGCCCTTGCGTTATCTCCAACGCAGCATCGGCCAAAATATGGCTCGACCGCAAAAAGACATTGACCCTTATGTTTGACCCAGACCAGCATCTTGGCGAGCGCATCGTGCGCGAGCAGTTCATGATGTAAACAGTCTGGGGAGATTTCTATGTCAAAATGGTTAGTTGTAAGCGCTGCCGTCTTGTTAATGGCGGCATGCACCGATAATGCACGCGATCCTGGTTTTGTCTGCATGAGCGATTGCGCTCATGAATGCCCGGACGGCATCAAGGGCGATAGCTGCCGCAAGGATCTGCAGATGCAGCGCCACGAAAATGGCGACCGGAAAGATTTCCCGGATGAATCTCAGGACGGATCCTACCCGTACTAAGCAGATTTCTTAAAGATTGAGATGAGAGGCTGGCGGTTGCCAGAGCGAGGCTTCATGCCTGACCGCTGCAGAGCTGCGGCTTGTGAGTTGCACCTGCGGCAGAACAACCGGCTCACCTACAATTTCGACCCGGTCTGGCGCAGGTGCAGATACGGAATTTGCGGCAGTAGGCGCCATAGCCTCGCGCGCATGCACACTCGTCCGCAGCTCAATCATAAGATTGAGAAAAGCCTCGCGCCTTTCGCTGCGGGTTGGGAGTTTTTGCGTTTCGATGGCGCGATCAAGAACGATGCGCATAGCTTTACCAGCATTGAGGCCATCGTTCTGGGCGAACTTCATGAACTTCAGCATCATCGCCGAAACCTGATCCATCGAGAAATGGATGTCTTCCAAATGCGCGACCAGGCCGCCAGGTATATTGACGTCGTAAGCTGCCAGTTGTTGGGGAGAAACTTTTGATGGCGCAGGTTCGCGTCGATAAGGGGCAGAAACCTGCCTATCAACAGTTATAAACTGTCCTTGTGAACCATCGGCCATTCAGGAAAGCCTTCGTTCCAACAAAACACGAAGGTTCAGGCTATTGAGGACTCAGAGAGCCTGTCAACGATTCCAGATTGTTTCGACTAAGAT
>DASTLS010000175.1:0-5679 GCA_035714725.1 Alphaproteobacteria bacterium
GCCGCATCAGGCCCAGCGCCTCGCGGATGCCGGACTAACGGCCTACAATCACAATCTCGATACCAGCCCGGAATTTTACGACAAGATCATCACCACACGCTGCTATGAAGATCGCTTGCAGACTTTGCAGAATGTGCGCGATGCCGGCATCACCGTTTGCTCCGGTGGCATTATCGGCATGGGCGAGAAAACGCATGACCGCGCCTCGATGCTGCAGGTATTGGCGACGATGAATCCACATCCGGAGAGCGTGCCGGTCAATGCGCTCGTTGCCGTTAAAGGTACGCCGCTCGAAGATCGCAAGAAGATTGATCCGCTGGAACTCGTACGCATGTGCGCCGTTGCCCGCATCACTATGCCGCGCGCACGCGTTCGCCTTTCGGCGGGCCGCGAGCAGCTGAGTGTCGAAGCGCAGGCGCTTTGCTTTATGGCCGGCGCCAATTCGATCTTTTATGGCGAAAAATTGCTGACGACAGCGAACAACGATGCCGCTCAGGACCGCGCTATGATTGAGGCGTTGGGCCTTAAAGTCAGCGATGGCGAATGCCATGAGGCAGCGGCTTAAGTCCCTTTATTTCAAAGATAAATTCCACGAATTAGTTGCCGGTTTTGTTGCTAAAGTGCGTTATTCACTAAGGACGGTATTTAATGTTGCGCGAACTTCAGGGAAGCCTCCTTTTCAATGGGAATAAAAGCTGCGTCGTGGTTTCAAAGCAGCACCTCATCGATCTGTGTGACGATATTCTTCACGAATGCCAAAAAGAAGAAGATGAACTGAGGGCCCAGCTGCAGAAGGGCTTTATGTGGCGCCGCGACGGCAATCGCTATCGCATAGTCGCACAAATGGCCGATTATGTTTTTGTTGCCCTCAATCGGAAAGAACAGGCAAAGCTTGGCGTAAGCAAGGACAGCCTCAGCATTGCCGAGCTTGATGCGCTCGCTCATGGCTCAGCTTTTCATATTTACGATTTACTTCGTCCTTTAGAGATATTGAAGCGTCGTGCCCGTAGAAGCCTCGCCAAAGAATTATATAAAAATATTGTGCGCCGTGATTTGGTTAAATGGAACGAGATGCAGGAATCTTATCTCAAGGAGCTGGGCGTAAGGCGCACGACAGCTCATTCACGGGGCGAAAATATTTCTGAATATGGGCGCGTGTACGCTTTTATTATGGAGGTCACTCGTCATCCCCAAAACGAATTTTATTTTAATGAAAGCATCTTTAAATATCTCAAAAAAGCCATCGCCAACCGATTGAACGGCCAGCTGCATAATTGCGCGAAACAATTTCAGGTAGCGTTAAATGCCGTGACCGAAGATGGGCAAAGAAGAGTGCGAGACCCTTTTATTGCCCGGTCGCTTAATCAAAATACTTGGGCGCAAGCTTTCGATGAAATTACGAAATCAGAACCACAGATTGTGCGCACGGAAGCCGAGCGTGGGCAGTTGGAAGATAACCGTCGCGCTGCCTTCCATGAGAAATTCGGCACATCAGGGCGTTATGACGAGGCACGCCGCATGACAGACGATTTCTTTGTAAATATGCGGGCACACGCATCTCGCCCTGGACGTCAGCCTTAATCCTCGAACGGATCGCGCATCAGGATTGTGTCGTCGCGCTCAGGGCTTGTTGAGAGTAACGTCACCGGCGCTTCGATCAACTCTTCAATGCGGCGGATATATTTGATCGCGCGAGAGGGCAGATCGGCCCATGAACGCGCGCCGCCGGTGCTTTCATCCCAACCATCGCATATGTCGTAAACCGGCTCGACACGGGCCTGTTCGCTCTGTGCTGCGGGTAGATAATCGATCTGTTTACCGTCAAGTTTATAGGCGCGGCAGATCTTGAGTTCTTTGAGGCCATCGAGAATATCGAGCTTCGTGAGCGCGATACCATCGATACCGCCGACCTTCACGGCCTGACGCACGAGAACAGCATCCAGCCAGCCGCAGCGGCGCTTGCGTCCTGTGACAACGCCAAATTCCTTGCCGCGTGTGCCAAGGAATTCGCCGACTTCGCCTTTGTCTTCTGTCGGGAAAGGGCCGGAGCCAACGCGCGTTGTGTAGGCTTTGCAGATGCCGAGCACATTGCCGATGATTTTGGGCCCGACGCCGGAACCGGCTGCTGCTGCCGATGCAACCGTGTTGCTCGAGGTCACGAACGGATAGGTGCCGTGATCGACATCGAGCATGGCACCTTGCGCGCCTTCGAACAGCATGAGCTTGTTTTCTTTGCGCGCTTCTTCAAGCCGCTGCCAGACAACAGCGGCGTAAGGCAGGAGCTTCGGCGCGATTTCGAGGAGTTCCTTCCGCATGTGCGACGGGTCGATTTCTTCGGCACCAAAGCCGCGAAGTAGGGCGTTATGATGCAGCAACATCTGTTCAATCTTGGCGCCCAGAATATCCGGGTCTTTCAGATCGCAGAGGCGGATAGCGCGGCGCGCAACTTTGTCTTCATAGGCGGGGCCGATGCCGCGACCGGTCGTGCCGATCTTATTATCGCCCTTGGCGGCTTCGCGTGCGCGATCAACGGCGCCATGCACGGGCAAAATTAACGGGCAGTTTTCAGCAACAAGCAAAGTTTCTGGCGAGACATGCACGCCTTGTTGGCGAACGGATTCAATTTCTTTGAGAAGAGCCCACGGATCGACGACAACGCCGTTACCGATGACCGAAAGCTTGCCGGGGCGGACGACGCCGGAGGGCAGGAGGCTGAGCTTGTAAGTCTTGCCGTCGATGACAAGTGTATGGCCGGCATTATGGCCGCCCTGAAAACGCACCACGACTTCTGCGCGATGCGACAACCAATCGACGATTTTACCTTTGCCTTCGTCGCCCCACTGGGCGCCCACTACCGCAACGTTCTTCATCAAGGCCTCGAGAACCACAGCGGCAAGGCGCGCGGTGGTCTTAAGCGGCTTCGGCCTTGCACGCTCTTTTAGCGGGGAATCTCAGGCCTGAAAACCGCTTTTTTAGACCTCAAATTTGAGCGTATGGACGCTGACCACGCCCGGCACGGCCTTGATTTCAGCCAATAAAGACGCGGGTATTTCGCTATCCACAGCAACCAAAGCCACGGCGTTGGCGCCCGGCTTCGAACGGCCAAGGGTGAAGTTGGCGATATTGACCTTCGATTCGCCAAGCTTGCTGCCCAAGCGGCCGATGAAGCCTGGCTTGTCTTCGTTGCGGACAAACAGCATGCGGCTCGTCAGTTCGGCCTCAAGCGTCACATTGTCGATGACGACAATACGTGGCTTGCCGCTGAAGAGAGTGCCGGCCAGTTGTAGCTTGCCTTGGTCGGTCTCGACCGTAAGGCGCATCAGCGTTTGATAATCGCCGCCGCCTTCATGCTTGGTCTCGCTCACTTTGATGCCGCGGTCTTTTGCCAGCACCGGAGCGTTGACCATATTCACGAGATCGAGTGACGGTTTCAGCAAGCCGGTAAGCGTGAGGTTTGACAGCGGGCGCGTGTTGAGCTCAGCTGCGTGGCCTTCATATTCAATCGCGACAGATTTAATGCCGCTTTGTACGATCTGGCCCGCGAAACCGCCCAACTGTTCGGCGAGTTTCATGTAGGGCTTCAGCTTCGGCGCATCTTCGGCAGAGACAGATGGCATGTTAAGCGCATTCGTCACCGCACCCGTGAGCAAGAAATCGCTCATCTGTTCGGCGATCTGAAGCGCCACATTTTCCTGCGCTTCGGTCGTGCTGGCGCCCAAATGCGGCGTGCAGACAACATTTTCCATGCCGAACAGCGGATGCTGCTTTGCCGGTTCCTCTGCGAACACATCGAGCGCGGCGCCAGAAACCTGGCCGCTTTCGAGTGCTGCTTTCAGATCAGCTTCGACAATCAAACCGCCGCGTGCGCAGTTGATGATGCGAACGCCCTTCTTGCACTTCGCGATGTTCTTGGCATCGATGATGTTGCGCGTCTGATCGGTGAGCGGTGTGTGAAGAGTAATAAAATCGGCGCGCGGGAAAAGCTGATCAAGCTCGACTTTCTCAACGCCCATTTGTTGCGCGCGTTCGGGCGTCAGGAACGGATCATAAGCGACGACCTTCATCTTAAGCCCTAAGGCGCGGTCGGCAACGATGGAGCCAATATTGCCGCAGCCAATGATGCCGAGCGTCTTGCCGGTCAGTTCAACGCCCATGAATTTCGACTTCTCCCATTTCCCCGCATGGGTCGATGCGTTGGCAGCTGGAAGCTGGCGGGCGAGCGCAAACATCATCGCAATCGCGTGTTCTGCCGTGGTGATGGAATTGCCGAAGGGCGTGTTCATCACGACGATGCCGCGCGCAGTTGCCGCTGGTACATCGACGTTATCGACACCAATACCCGCGCGACCAACAACCTTCAGTTTAGTAGCAGCGGAGATGATTTCCGGAATGACCTTGGTGGCCGAACGGATAGCGAGACCATCGTAATTGCCGACGATGGCCTTCAGTTCATCCGGTTTTAGGCCGACTTTGAGATCGACCTCAAGGCCGCGTTCTTTGAAAATATCGACAGCGCGAGGGGACAGCGCGTCAGAGATGAGCACTTTGGGTTTCATTTTATGTTCCTTTTAAGCAGCTGCTTTGAGTTCGGCGCGGCACACGGCATAGGCCCAATCGAGCCATGCGGTGAGCGCTTCAAGATCTTTGGCTTCGACAGTCGCACCGCACCAGATGCGGAGGCCGGGAGGCGCATCGCGATATGAATTGATATCAAACGCGACCTTTTCCGCTTCCAGCATGCCGGTGATCTTTTTAAAGAACGCGGCTTGATCATCTTTGCTGAGCGCTGCTACAGCCGGGTCTTTCGGCTTGAGACAGACAGAGGTTGGCGACCGCGTGCCGGCATCCTGCGGCAGGAACGTTACCCAACTCGATTTCTCGACCCAACCGCCGAGTGCTGCGTAATTCGCCTTCGTGCGTTGGGAAAGGCCTTTCGAGCCACCGACCGAACGCGCCCAATTGAGGGCTGAGAGCGCGTCTTCAACGCACATCATGGATGGCGTATTGATCGTCTCGCCTTCAAAGATGCCCTTGTTGAGCTTGCCGTCTTTTGTCATGCGGAAAATTTTCGGCACCGGCCAAGAAGGCTTGTGGCTTTCCAAACGTTCAATCGCGCGCGGCGAGAGAATGAGGATGCCGTGTTGCGCTTCGCCACCCAAAACTTTCTGCCAGCTGAAGGTAACAACATCGAGCTTGTCCCACGGCATCGGCACGGCGCATGCGGATGATGTCGCATCGCAAATCGTGAGGCCTTTGCGGTCGGCTGAAATCCAGTCGCCGTTTGGAACAATGACGCCGGATGTCGTGCCGTTCCAGGTGAAAACGATATCGTGATCCATATTGGCTTGTTTAAGGTCGGGCAGAACGCCGAAATCGCCAACAAAACTGCGGACTTCCAGCGGCTTCAATTGCTTGACGCAATCCGTCACCCAATCCTTGCCGAAGCTTTCCCAGGCGAACACATCGACCGGGCGCGGGCCGAGGAGGGACCAGAGCGCGGCTTCAACAGCGCCGGTATCGGATGCCGCCATGATGCCGACAATGTAATCTTTGGGAAGCTCGAGCAGGGCTTTCGTTTCTTCGATTGCCTGCTTCAGTTTGCCTTTGGCAGGTTGCGCGCGATGGGAACGGCCAAGCGCGGCATTTTTCAGATTTTCAAAAGACCAACCGGGATGTTTT